>NZ_AUEX01000066.1:0-1072 GCF_000426205.1 Acidovorax sp. JHL-9 | reverse complement strand
AAGGGCCTGGAAGATGGTCTGTATGACGTTGGCTTCTCGATGGCCGACGAGGTGGGCGACGGCATTGTGGCGCGTCGTGCGTGGGAGGACGAACTGATGGTGGCGGTCCCGGCTCGCCATCCCGTGCTGGCCCACAAGCACGTTCCGCTGGAGGAAGTGTTGCGCTATCCGTTGGCGCTGTGCGATCCAGCGATATGCGCAGGCCATGCGCGTCAGGTCGATCGCGTTTTGCACCGATACGAGCAAAGTCCTCTGATCGCGCAGCGCGTGGCCTCCTATGAGGTGATGATGACCCTGGTCTCCGCCGGACTGGCACTGGGTTTGGCAGGCGCTGCGCACATCGCTTCCGGCCGTGGGCCGGGCGTCGTGGCCCGGCGCTTGGCGGGCAAGCCGCAGATGCTGACCACCTATCTGCTGCACCGTGATGTGGAGCCATCCGACATGCTGGCTCGGTTCATCGAACGAGTGGCCTCCATTGATTCGGTGGATGACTCCAGCGCCGCCGAAGACTCCTAACCCACCTGCTGCAAGGACCGGAACCATGAACAAGCTGATGTTGCTGATGCTGGCTGCCGCTCTGACCGCATGCAGCCCCTCCCAGCCTTCAGAAACTGTGGACTACCTCGTAGCCCATCCCGATCGCCTCAAGGAGGTCCAACGCCTGTGCAAGGAAGACCGCGCGAAGGTCGGCGAAGAACTCTGCCGCCGCGCGGCCGAGGCCGCCAACCGGCGTTTCTTCGGTGATCGGCCAGAGCAGAAATCCAAGTAGCACCCCTCGCCGTCGCCTGGCCGCGACGAAGTTCTCGCTGTTACCTCATCACGCCGCAGCGCGCTCCCGCTTGCGGCTTTTTTATTGTCTTCGCCACAGCAAGAAGTCTGGCTTTTTCGGCCTGAATCACCGCCACAACGGTCTTTGACCGCTACTTCCCACGGCACTGATCCTGATGCCTGCGGCGCATCACCGTGCCGTGATGGGAGGTCAGTCAATGCAAGGGACGAACGTGCTGTTCGGCCAAGTTGCCGTCGTGTTCGGCATCGTGATCGCCGGCGTGTGGGGCGCCACACAATGGAC
>NZ_AUEX01000065.1:0-1201 GCF_000426205.1 Acidovorax sp. JHL-9 | reverse complement strand
CTCGTTATCACCCCTCATCTAAGCCCGGCGGATTTGCCTACCAGGCACGACTACAGGCTTGAACCAACATATCCAACAGTTGGCTGAGCTAACCTTCTCCGTCCCCACATCGCACTATTGATCGGTACAGGAATATTGACCTGTTTCCCATCAGCTACGCATCTCTGCCTCGCCTTAGGGGCCGACTCACTCTACGCCGATGAACGTTGCGTAGAAAACCTTGCGCTTACGGCGAGGGGGCTTTTCACCCCCTTTAACGCTACTCATGTCAGCATTCGCACTTCTGATACCTCCAGCATCCGTTACCAGACACCTTCACAGGCCTACAGAACGCTCTCCTACCACGTGCAATAAATTGCACATCCGCAGCTTCGGTAACTGGCTTAGCCCCGTTACATCTTCCGCGCAGGACGACTCGATCAGTGAGCTATTACGCTTTCTTTAAATGATGGCTGCTTCTAAGCCAACATCCTGACTGTTTTAGCCTTCCCACTTCGTTTCCCACTTAGCCAATTTTAGGGACCTTAGCTGGCGGTCTGGGTTGTTTCCCTCTTGAGTCCGGACGTTAGCACCCGGTGCTCTGTCTCCCAAGCTGTACTCTGCGGTATTCGGAGTTTGCATAGGTTTGGTAAGTCGCCATGACCCCCTAGCCTAAACAGTGCTCTACCCCCGCAGGTAATACTTGAGGCACTACCTAAATAGTTTTCGGAGAGAACCAGCTATTTCCAAGTTTGTTTAGCCTTTCACCCCTATCCACAGCTCATCCCCTAGTTTTGCAACACTAGTGGGTTCGGACCTCCAGTACCTGTTACGGCACCTTCATCCTGGCCATGGATAGATCACTTGGTTTCGGGTCTACACCCAGCGACTAAATTCGCCCTATTCGGACTCGATTTCTCTACGGCTTCCCTATTCGGTTAACCTTGCCACTGAATGTAAGTCGCTGACCCATTATACAAAAGGTACGCAGTCACCCCTTAGGGCTCCTACTTTTTGTAAGCATGCGGTTTCAGGATCTATTTCACTCCCCTCCCGGGGTTCTTTTCGCCTTTCCCTCACGGTACTGGTTCACTATCGGTCGATTACGAGTATTTAGCCTTGGAGGATGGTCCCCCCATATTCAGACAGGGTTTCTCGTGCCCCGCCCTACTTTTCTCCAGCTTAGTACCACCAGTCTGTTTTCGCATACAGGGCTATCACC
>NZ_AUEX01000064.1:0-1318 GCF_000426205.1 Acidovorax sp. JHL-9 | reverse complement strand
TGAACCGCCCCGGGTTTTGAGGAGGCTCCAACCCTTGAGAAGATGGAGCCATGAAAAAGTCAGTGAAGTTCTCCCCCGAGGTCCGCGAACGGGCCGTGCGCATGGTCGAAGAGTCGCGTGCAGATCACCCGTCGCAGTGGTCGGCGATCGAATCGATTGCAGCCAAGATCGGCTGCACGCCGCAAACGCTGCTGACCTGGGTGCGTCAGCACGAGCGCGATACCGGGCAACGCGAGGGGCCGACCACGTCGGAGCTGGCGCGGCTCAAGGAGCTGGAACGCGAGGTCAAGGAACTGCGCAAGGCCAATGAGATCTTGAAGCTGGCCAGCGCGTTTTTCGCCCAGGCGGAACTCGACCGCCGTCTGAAGTCCTGAGGCGTTTCGTCGACCAGCATCGGCAAGCCTTCGGGGTCGAGTCGGTCTGCAAGGTGTTGCAGATCGCCCCATCGGGCTACTGGCGTCACGCTGCAGCCCAGCGCAATCCGGCGCTGCGCAGCCAGCGCGTACAACGCGATGCCACGCTGGCGCCACAGATCCAGCGCGTGTGGCAGGCCAACATGCAGGTGTATGGCGCCGACAAGGTGTGGATGCAAATGAACCGCGAAGGCATCACGGTGGCACGCTGCACCATTGAGAGGCTGATGCGGCGCCTGGGCCTGCGTGGCGTCATTCGTGGCAAGGTGGTGCGCACCACGGTGCCTGACACCAAGGCGGCATGCCCGCTGGATCGGGTCAACCGCGTGTTCAAGGCCGATCGGCCCAACCAGCTGTGGGTCTCGGACTTCACCTACGTGTCGACCTGGCAAGGCTGGCTGTACGTGGCCTTCGTGATCGACGTGTACGCCCGACGCATCGTGGGCTGGCGCGTGAGCAGCACCATGCGTACGGATTTCGTGCTGGACGCGCTGGAGCAGGCCTTGTACGCCCGCCAGCCCGAATGCGATGGGACCTTGACCCACCATTCGGATAGGGGGTCGCAATACGTGTCCATCCGCTACTCCGAGCGGCTCGCCGAGGCTGGCATCGAGCCGTCGGTGGGCAGCGCCGGCGATGCCTATGACAACGCCTTGGCCGAGACGATCAATGGCTTGTACAAGGCCGAATTGATCCACCGTCGGGCGCCCTGGAGAACCAGGGAATCGGTGGAACTGGCGACGCTCGAATGGGTGTCCTGGTTCAACCATCATCGGTTGCTCGAACCCCTGGGCTACATACCTCCTGCAGAGGCTGAGGCAAACTACTACCGGCAACTCGCCAATCAGGACGCCATCGCGGCCTGACTTAAACCAACCAGCCTCCACGAAACCCGGGGCGGTTCA
>NZ_AUEX01000063.1:0-1365 GCF_000426205.1 Acidovorax sp. JHL-9 | reverse complement strand
TGGCTATCAAAGTTATAGGGTCAAGCCGCACGAGCAATTAGTACTGGTTAGCTTAACGCATTACTGCGCTTCCACACCCAGCCTATCAACGTCCTGGTCTTGAACGACTCTTCAGGGGGCTCAAGGCCCCGGCAGATCTCATCTTGAAACGAGTTTCCCGCTTAGATGCTTTCAGCGGTTATCTCTTCCACACTTAGCTACTCGGCAATGCCACTGGCGTGACAACCGATACACCAGAGGTGTGTCCACTCCGGTCCTCTCGTACTAGGAGCAGGCTTCCTCAAATCTGCAGCGCCCACGGAAGATAGGGACCAAACTGTCTCACGACGTTTTAAACCCAGCTCACGTACCTCTTTAAATGGCGAACAGCCATACCCTTGGGACCGGCTACAGCCCCAGGATGAGATGAGCCGACATCGAGGTGCCAAACACCGCCGTCGATATGAACTCTTGGGCGGTATCAGCCTGTTATCCCCAGAGTACCTTTTATCCGTTGAGCGATGGCCCTTCCATACAGAACCACCGGATCACTATGTCCTGCTTTCGCATCTGCTCGACTTGTCAGTCTCGCAGTTAAGCACGCTTATGCCATTGCACTATCGTCACGATGTCCGACCGTAACTAGCGTACCTTCGAACTCCTCCGTTACGCTTTGGGAGGAGACCGCCCCAGTCAAACTGCCTACCATGCACTGTCCCCGATCCAGATAATGGACCTGGGTTAGAACCTCAAACACACCAGGGTGGTATTTCAACGTTGGCTCCATGAGATCTAGCGACCTCACTTCAAAGCCTCCCACCTATCCTACACAGATCTGTTCAAAGTCCAATACAAAGCTACAGTAAAGGTTCATGGGGTCTTTCCGTCTTTCCGCGGGGAGATTGCATCATCACAAACATTTCAACTTCGCTGAGTCTCAGGAGGAGACAGTGTGGCCATCGTTACGCCATTCGTGCAGGTCGGAACTTACCCGACAAGGAATTTCGCTACCTTAGGACCGTTATAGTTACGGCCGCCGTTTACTGGGACTTCAATCAAGAGCTTGCACCCCATCATTTAATCTTCCAGCACCGGGCAGGCGTCACACCCTATACGTCCACTTTCGTGTTTGCAGAGTGCTGTGTTTTTATTAAACAGTCGCAGCCACCGATTTTTTGCAACCCCTTTGGGCTTCCTCTGTACGAGTTCACCTACTTGGGGCATACCTTCTCCCGAAGTTACGGTATCAATTTGCCGAGTTCCTTCTCCTGAGTTCTCTCAAGCGCCTTAGAATACTCATCTCGCGCACCAGTGTCGGTTTGCGGTACGGTCGTCAATAGCTGAAGCTTAGTGGCTTTTCCTGGAAGCAGGGTATCACTCACTTCG
>NZ_AUEX01000062.1:0-1592 GCF_000426205.1 Acidovorax sp. JHL-9 | reverse complement strand
GGCCCGTTCGCGGACCTCGGGGGAGAACTTCACTGACTTTTTCATGGCTCCATCTTCTCAAGGGTTGGAGCCTCCTCAAAACCCGGGGCGGTTCAAGAGGTTGCTCAACACCAGCCTGCAGTTCGTCCATCTGGCATTCTTGGCGCTACTACTCAAAAGACTTTGAACAGGCTCTAACAGGCTGTTGAATTTCACCCCCGTAAAGCCTGGCGTTCAAGAGCATCGTTAGAGATACTGACCACTCGCCCACCAAGGAGTCCAGACGATGCGGGGATCAGACGCGATGCAGGAGTCACTGTTCACCGTGGCCAAGCTGGAAGACTTCGTACCAGCAGACCATCCATTGCGCTCGATCCGCAGCTTGGTCAACGAAGCTCTGGTGCGCCTGAACGGCCTGTTCAACACCATCTACGCAGACGCAGGCCGCGCCTCCATCGCCCCCGAGAAGCTGCTGCGCGCCATGCTCATCCAGGTGTTCTTCTCGGTGCGCAGCGAACGCCAACTGGTCGAGCAGATCCGCTACAACCTGCTGTACCGCTGGTTTATTGGCTTGGCCATCGACGACGATGTCTGGGACCACTCCAGTTTCTCCAAGAACCGCGACAGGCTGCTGGAGCACCGGGTGGTAGAGAACTTCTTCACCGAGGTGATGACCCTGGCGGACAAGCGCAAGCTGCTCAGCAAGGACCACTTCTCGGTGGATGGCACCCTGATCCAGGCCTGGGCCAGCCACAAGAGCTTCACGCCCAAGAACGGCAACGATGGCGATCCCGGAGCCGGGACCGGCCGCAACGCTGCGGCCGACTGGCATGGCAAACCTCGCAGCAACGCCACGCATGCCAGCACCACCGACCCTGACTGCCGCCTGTTCAGGAAGAGTCAGAATGCAGCAGCCATCCTGGCCTACCAGGGGCATGTGCTGATGGAGCACCGCTCGAGCCTGGTGGTGGGCGCTGTGGTCACCCATGCCGATGGCTACGGCGAGCGCGCGGCTGCATTGGCGATGCTGGACACCTTGCCTGGCAAACACCCACGAACCATTGCAGCAGATAAAGCCTATGACACCCGGGACTTCGTGCAGGCGTGCCGCCAGCGGCATGTGACGCCCCACGTGGCCAGCCACAGCACCCGCTGGGGCGGCAGCGCCATAGACGGCAGAACGACACGCCATGCGGGCTATGCAGTCAGCCAGAGCATCCGCAAACGCATCGAGGAGCACTTTGGCTGGGGCAAGACCGTGGGGCGTATCCGCCAGACGGTTTACCGCGGCATTGAGAAGGTGGACCAGCACTTCAAGCTGACCATGACGGCCAGCAATATCGTGCGGATGGCGCGGATGTTCAGTGCAATGAGCCCGGTGGCGAGCAGATAGGGGCTTCAAGAGCAGCCGATGCCCACCGCCAAGCGGCTCAAGGGCTAGTTAAACAAGCAGTTTGCTGAGCACCTGCGACTGAAAGTGAGGGCGATCCGTCGCAGACGGTGAATTTCAACAACCTGCTAAACGGCATCGAAAGTGCCACAGTGGAGACGTTAGTTATTCCACTTGAACCAGCAGGAGCGTCCACCATGAAGATTACAACCATTGGCATCGA
>NZ_AUEX01000060.1:0-1872 GCF_000426205.1 Acidovorax sp. JHL-9 | reverse complement strand
CTACACTTATCCACAGCCGACCTTCACAGGTTGGCCATTAGCCCTGGCTCAAAATTCAATCGGCACGGTGGCTCAATTTTGAATCGGCGCCAACAGGTATGGACATCCTGTCCGATCAGTCACTGAGGATGCTGTATTTCATCGAAGTTGCAGTCCTGTCGCTGGCGATGTTGCTGTCTTTGGCGGTGGTGCGCAGCCGCTTCGGGAAAATCCTGATCGCGATCCGCGACCGCGAGGACCGTGTGCGCTTCAGTGGTTACGACACAGCGCACATGAAGGCATTTGTCTTTGCCTGTGGAGCCCTTCTTGCATCGGTGGGAGGCGCTTTCTTCACTCTTCAAGTCGGACTGATCGCACCGAGTGTCATTGGTGTGGTGGCATCTGTGGAAATGGTGATTTACGCAGCTGTCGGAGGCCGCATGTCGGTGCCTGGTGCGGTCGTGGGGGCCTTGCTCATCGGATTTCTCAAATCGTATTTGTCGGAGGCGTTCCCCGAGGGTTGGCTCTATTTCCTTGGCGGTGTCTTTATCCTGGTTGTGTGGGTCATGCCTAACGGGTTGGCGGGACTGATAGAGCAATGGTCAAGCCGACGACGAAGCGAGGTTGCGTGATGAGCTTCAGCGCTGTTCTTTCACGAGTCCCACACAACGGTGCAGATCTAATGTCCAAAACTGCTTCCAATGCGAGCGAGAAAATACTTGTAGTCGAAGACCTCACGGTCTCGTTCGACGGATTTAGGGCGGTGGACGCACTGAGTCTTTCTGTCGACCGAAACGAGCTGCGCGTGATCATCGGGCCCAACGGTGCGGGGAAGACCACCTTACTAGGGCTACGCTGAACAAGCCGTCGAAAATTTCCGCGCAAACCTGGATGACGCAGTTTTTTGGACTTTTATGCCTCTCGCGCGGCCCATTTGGGCAGTTCGCGGGGCGCTGAGGCCCGATTTCCGCCCTTACGGGCGCACCTGTCCCAACAGATGACTGCGGCACAGGTAAATGTTGGCCAGCGCCAAGGCCGTGAACGCCCGCGTAGCGTTCTTCTGAAGCCCGCGGTAGCGCACCTTGGTGAATCCCCACAGGCGCTTGACCACCGCAAAGACATGCTCGACCCGGGCACGCACCCGCGATTTGTTGCGGTTCTTGGCCCGCTGAACTTCGTCCACCTCGCCTGCACGGCGGGTGCGCTGGTTGGTGAAGTCCTTGGCCTTGGGGGCCTTGCTCGCTATCAGTGCTTTCTGGCTGGCATAGGCCGAGTCGCCGTACACGCGCCGCTCATTGCCATGCAGCAGATTGGGCAGAGGGTGTTTGTCATGCACGTTGGCCGCCGTCACCACGGCGCTGTGCGCCAGCCCGCTTTGGCTGTCCACGCCAATGTGCAGCTTCATGCCGAAATACCATTGCTGGCCTTTGCGGGTCTGGTGCATATCGGGGTCGCGCGCCTTGTCGGCGTTCTTGGTGGAGCTGGGCGCTGCGATGATCGTGGCATCCACGATGGTGCCGGTGTTGACCTTGAAGCCGCGCTCCTGCAATTGCTGGCCTACCTTGGCAAACAGGGCTTCACCCAGTTTTTGCTCATTGAGCAGTTTGCGAAACTTCAGCAGCGTGGTGGCGTCGGGCACGCGTTCGCGGCCCAGGTCAATCCCCACAAAGCGGCGCAGACTGGCACTGTCATACAGAGCCTCCTCGCACGCCAGATCGGCCAGGTTGAACCAGTGCTGAAGAAAATGGATGCGCAGCATGCGCTCCAACCCAATGGGCGGACGGCCGTTGCCGGCCTTGGCCCTGATGGCCACCCAAATTCCCCCGTCTATGGCCACCTCAAACTCCCCCACCTGAACTGATCGGGGATAGGGGTTTAACGCCGGCGTCGTCG
>NZ_AUEX01000059.1:0-1991 GCF_000426205.1 Acidovorax sp. JHL-9 | reverse complement strand
CCCCGATGGCCAGGTCAAATTCCCCCACCCTTGGCCACCCCAAATTCCCCCAGGCAGGACGGTCGGATTATGACGACTCGGGTGTGACGGCGATGCGTGCAGCGGCCTCCTTGAGGCGGAAGCTCTTGCCCTCGAACTCCAGCATCGCGCAGCGGTGCATGAGCCGATCCAGGATGGTGCTGGCCATGGTGGCGTCGCCGAGGTATTTGCCCCAGTCCTGCACCACGCGGTTGGACGTGATGAGAACAGCGCGGCGCAGCTTGTAGCGCTGGTGCACGATGGCCTGCAGGACTTCAGCGGCATGCTCGCTGATGCGTCTGGCCAGGAACAGGTCATCGAGGACGAGCAGGTCCGGCGCGACCCAGTCCTTGAGCAGCTCGGTGCGCTCTGCCGTAGTGGCCAGCGCGTAACGGGCGAACTCGGTGTCGGCTTCCAGGTAACGCACGTCATAGCCCTGCAGCGTTGCCTGGTAGGCCACGGCCTTGGCCACATGGCTCTTGCCGGTGCCCGGCTTGCCGATGATCAGCGCGTTGGCCCCCTCGCCGATGAACTTCAGGGTGTGCAACTCGAAGCAGGCGCTACGCGGCAGCTTCGGGTTGAAACGCCAGTCGAAGTCAGCCAGCGAGGGGCGCTCATCCAGACCCGAGCGCTTGAAGCGGCGCTCGGTCAGGCGAGAGCGCCGGCGGTCCAGCTCGTCTTGCAGCATGGCGGCGAAGGTCTCCAGGAAAGGCTGCTGGGCGGCCTGGGCCTGCATCACGCGGGTGGACAGGGTCTCGGCGATGCCGGACAGGCGCAGCTCGCGCAGCGCGCGTTCGATCTCGATCATGTTCATGGCTGAACTCCCGGTGCGTTGGTGGTGTTGTTGGTGGTGGTGGTGTTTGCCGTGGCGGCGGCGAGCGCGAAGAGATCGCTGTACTCCTCAGCGTCTCGGATGAGCTCATGCTGCTGCGTCAGCGCGTGGGCACCGGCGGCGGGTGCTTCGCCGCAGGCAGCCTCGATGGCCGCCATCGCCTGGGCAAAGAGGGCTTCGGTCAGCGCCAGCACGCGCTTGTAGCTGTAGACCCCTTGCTCCAGGGCCTGGGCGCAGGCGGCATTGATGCAGTGCGCCGGGTAACGGCGCATGAGTCCCACAATGCCCCAGAGCTTGCGCTGCCCGACACGACCCTCGATGGCAAAGAGCAGCTCACACAGCCGGCTGGCGTGCTCACCAATCTCGCCGGCCTGACGCAGGATCAGGCGGGTCTCGCGAGACGGATTGAACACCCGCTCCTCCATGGGCAGAATCACCGTGCCGGGACGCTCGGCCTTGGCGTGGGTGCGCAGCAAGGCACGTGTGTGCATGTCACGAATCTCGATGCGCTGGGCGTAGATGCGCACCAACACCTTGGAGCCGATGGGCGCCGGGCGGGCGGCGTAGCTGCTGTGATCCACCCGCACACAGCTGTCGTCGCAGACGGTGCGCACCGCCTCGTCGAAATACTGCACGCCCAGCAGTGGCAGGGGTTTGAGGTGGCTGCGCTCCTCCTCGAACATGGCCTGCACCTGGCGTCGCTCGGTGCCGTGGATGCGCTTGGATGCCCAGCTCTTCTCCCAGTGCGCCAGGAACTCGTTCTGGGCCTCAATGGACTCAAAGCGCCGACCCTTCAAGGCCGTGGCCTGGGTGTGGCCGATGGCATGCTCCACCGTGCCCTTGCGGTTGGGGTCTCGCACCCGCGCCGGGTCGGCCACCACGCCATAGTGCGCCAAGGCGGCGGCGTACACCGGGTTGAGATCGGGCTCGTACAGGTCGGGCTTGAGGACGCCTTCCTTCAGATTGTCCAGCACCACGTACTGGGGGCAGCCCCCGAAGTACCGCAGGGCCTGCTCGTGCAGCTCGGCCCAGATCTGCTGACTGGACTTCCAGACCACGCACCGGTAACTGGCACGGGAATATCGCAAGGTGGCCACGAACAGGCGGGGCTTGCGGTACCGGTCGCTGCCGGGCACGCGGG
>NZ_AUEX01000058.1:0-2290 GCF_000426205.1 Acidovorax sp. JHL-9 | reverse complement strand
GGCGGTCACGTTACCGAAACGGCGCTGAGAACATCGCTCAGCCCACCGGTCACGATGCGCCGAAATGACCGGTCACATTCGCCGAAATACGCACCTGAGCGAGCCGGTACGGTTCATCTTCTCGCATTCGGCCCTGCGTGAAGGTTGGGACAACCCGAACGTATTTGTCATCTGTGCCCTCAAGCACAGTGACAACACGATTTCCCGCCGCCAGGAAGTGGGCCGTGGCCTGCGCTTGTCGGTTAACCAGCATGGTGATCGGATTGACCACCCTTCCATCGTTCACGACATCAACGTACTGACCGTGGTGGCAAGCGAAAGCTACAAGGATTTCGTGGCCGCACTGCAACGAGACATCAGCGAATCGCTGTCTGCGCGTCCGCGTGTGGCAGATAAAGCTTACTTCACTGGAAAAGTGCTCAACACCACGGATGGCCCGGTTACGGTTTCCGACGATCAAGCCACTGACATCGAGTTCTACCTGATCCAGAACGGCTACGTCGATAAGAAGCGCAACATCACCGAGAAATACCATCAGGCCAAGAAGGACGGCACGCTCGAAGCGTTGCCAGATGAACTGCTACCGCATGCTGAGCAGGTTTTCCAACTGATCGACAGCGTGTTCAGCGAAAGCCAGATCATTCAGCCGGAGGATGGCCGCAAGGCGAAGAAGCTGGAGCCCAACGCCAACTTCGAAAAGCAGGAATTCAAGGAGCTTTGGGCCAGGATCAACCGCAAGGCTGCCTTTAGCGTGCAGTTCGATTCCGAGGAGCTTGTCACCAAGGCGGTCAAAGCGCTGGATGAACACCTGCGCGTAACGCCATTGCAGTACACCATCCAGCGCGGTGAGCAGTCTGCGCAGGTTACGTACGACGGCATGAAAAACGGTGACGCCTTCGTGCTGAAAGCAACGGAGACGGAGCAAAACACGCAATCCATCCATTCCGCCGTGAAGTATGACCTAATCGGCAAGCTGGCCGAAGGTACGCAGCTCACAAGGCGAACAGTGGCGGACATCCTGCGTGGCATCAACGTAGCCGTGTTTGCTCAGTTCAAGACCAACCCTGAGAACTTCATTGCAGAAGCGGTTCGGCTGATTAACGAGCAGAAGGCGACGGTGATCATCGAGCACCTCGCCTACGACCCGGTAGCCGATCAATTCGATCTGGATATCTTCACGGCTGGGCAGACCAAGCAGGACTTCAGCAAAGCCGGTGACAAGCTCCAGCGCCATATCTATGACTACGTGCTGACCGACTCCAACATCGAACGCGAGTTCGTGAAGGAGCTGGATACCTGCACAGATGTGGTTGTTTACGCCAAGCTGCCGCGTGGCTTCCTGATCCCAACCCCTGTGGGCGACTACAACCCGGACTGGGCCATTTCCTTCAAAGAAGGGTCCGTCAAGCACGTGTACTTCGTTGCCGAAACCAAGGGCTCCATGTCATCGATGGTTCTCAATGAGATCGAGAAAACCAAGATCCGTTGCGCCCGTAAGTTCTTCGACGAGATCAACAAGAAGTACGCGCCTGAAAACGTGAAGTACGACGTAGTGAACAGCTTCGGGAAGCTGATGGAGTTGGTGAAGTAATTTATTGATGCCGTCAGCCGATTGAAATAAGTTTTAACCATAGCTCGGGATTTTTTATGCCACAAAAGAAACGAATTCGCTCAATTGGTTCTGTTTCAAATGAGCTACTGAAAAAATCCAGAGAAGCGGCATTGGCGGCGGTTCAGGTATTCAATAATCCCGCAATTACATTTAAGAGCGAAATATACGTCGTTCTAATGATAATTGCATGGACTTATCTGCTGCATGCCCACTTTCGGAGAAAAGGTATTGAATATCGTTACTTCAAGATGGCAGGCAGCCGAAAGAAATACGACAAGACAACGAAGGGAGCCTACAAATATTGGGAGCTTGAGCGTTGCTTGAACAGCAAGGACTCGCCCGTTGACAAGGATGCAGCCAACAATTTACGTTTTTTGATTGGTCTCAGACACGAAATCGAACATCAAATGACGAACCGTCTCGACGAGTGTTTCAGCGCACGCTTTCAGGCTTGTTGCCTCAACTACAACGAGCAAATCAAGAGCTTGTTCGGCGATGAAAATGGGATCGATAAACACCTTTCGTTTAGCCTACAGTTCTCTTCAATTTCAAGGGATCAGGTAGATCAGCTTGCAAGCCAAAACCCTGATGGCCACCCAAATTCCCCCGTCTATGGCCACCTCAAACTCCCCCACCTGAACTGATCGGGGATAGGGGTTTAACGCCGGCGTCGTCGGC
>NZ_AUEX01000057.1:0-2467 GCF_000426205.1 Acidovorax sp. JHL-9 | reverse complement strand
GGCTGAGGCAAACTACTACCGGCAACTCGCCAATCAGGACGCCATCGCGGCCTGACTTAAACCAACCAGCCTCCACGAAACCCGGGGCGGTTCAGTCAGTTCGCAGAGCTGGCAGTCCATCGATGCAGGACAGAACCGTACGGCTTGATGAAGTGCTCCTCAGCAAACTTGCCTTGCTGGACCGCAAGTTGACTGCGCTCTTCACGGTCGTAGACGATTTGCGTCGACGAGTAGTCCTGGTTGGTGAGGCTCGGCTGATAGAAGTTACCGGCGGCAGAGTTGGCGTTGTAGATCTCGGGCCGATAAATCTTCTGAAAGATTTCCATGGTGCTGATGGTGCCGATCAGCTCAAGATTCGTGTAGTCATCCAGAAGATCGCCGTAAAAGTAGAACGCTAACGGCGCGACGCTGTTTGGAGGCATGAAGAAGCGAACTTGCATACCCATTTTTTCAAAGTACCGGTCGGTCGCTGAAAGTTCGCTCTGTTGATACTCAATGCCCAGTACCGGGTGCTGATTTCCATTCCGCTGGTAACGTTTGCTGGTCGATACACTGATACAGATGACAGGTGGCTTGCCTAAGTGCGCTTTGTAAGTGACCGAACTGACAAACTGTTTGAACAGCTTTCCATGCAATTCACCAAAACCTTCAGGAACACCGAATTGCGCCCGATCAGCGTTGTAGCCGGGCAGCAGGATGCTGAAGTCGTAATCGCGGACGTAGGAAGAAAAGTTGTTCCCAACGATCCCATCGATGCGTTTTCCCGTCTTCCTTTCGAGAATGCTGGTTTTCAGCACTTCAATCAACGGAAATGAGGCATTGCTAATGCTGGAAGCCATGCTCATCTCTACGGAGATGATCTCCTGTTCGACAGAGTAGCGATCTCCTGTCGCATTGTCCCAATGCGCTAGCTCATTAAAGCGGTTATTGATCATCCTCAGCGTGTTGCGCAAATTCTGCTGGCGGCTCTTTCCCCGTGCCAGGTTGGCAAAGTTGGTGGTGATGCGCGTGCTGTCTGATGGGATGTAGTTTTCATCGAAAAGGATGCTCTTGAGTTCAAAGCGGAGTTCTTCGTTCATGGCGATTGCGTCTGGAAGTTGTTAGGTTGGCCAAGTCGTGAATCAGGCCCCGTGCGCTTCAATGGTCAGGCGGGGCAAGGTGTGGCGAGGCGTGGCACGCCAATGTCACCAACGGCATTGCCCGCTCGACCGCGAGCCTGGCCCGTTCGAGCAAGGCCCCGTTGCGTAGGCGGCCTTCCGCAAAGTCCTTGTCGGTTGCGTAAACACCTAGCGGCATCGTGCGTGTCTGGAAAAAGCTGAACAACGGGCGCAATTGATGGTCGATCACCAAGGCATGGCGCTCACTACCACCGATGGCTGCCAGTAGCACTGGTTTGTCGATCAATGCATCCTGATCGATGAAGTCGAAGAAGTGCTTGAACAATCCCGAGTAGGCGCCGCGGTAGACCGGGGTGACTACGACGACCACGTCTGCTTGCTCGACTTCTACAAGCGCACGCTCTGCCGTACCAGGCAGTTGGGAGCGCAGGACCGCGCCGGCTAGTTGGGGAGCGACCAGACTCATCTCGATAAGGTGCTTTTCACACGGCACTTCATGTGCGATCAACTCCAGCAGGTGTTCTGCCAGGGTTGCTGCCTTAGAGGGACGCTGAAGCCCTCCGGAGACGGCGACTATGCGCGTGGTGTGTTTCATTCTGTCTTTCGTATCGACTGATTTCTGGTGCCTAAAGGCTTGATGGAGTGCGCAAGGTCAAGTCGCTTTGCCATCGTGCTGCGCCTGCAAGTTCGGGCCGCTGAATGCGGTGAGTTGTTTGACGGCCATGGGCTTCCTTTGAACTGCCAACGAACAATGGAAGCGAATGCTAGATATCAGTGATCATGAAGTAAAATGGTTTTATCTCACGATTCCATGAATATTGTTCATATATGTTGGAGCGCGCACATTTGACCATCGTGGCCGAGGTCGAGAAACAGGGCTCCTTGACTGCGGCGGCTAACGTGTTGTGCCTCACGCAGTCGGCGCTGAGCCACAGCATGAAAAAGCTTGAGCAGCAGCTGGGCACTGACATCTGGCTGCGTGAAGGCCGTAGCCTGCGTTTAACCCAGGCTGGCCAGTACCTGCTTGCGGTGGCGAACCGGGTGCTGCCGCAGTTGAACTTGGCCGAAGAGCGCCTGCGCCAGTTTGCGCAAGGCGAGCGCGGCACGCTGCGTATCGGTATGGAATGCCACCCTTGCTACGAGTGGCTGCTCAAAGTGGTGTCGCCGTACTTGGCGGCCTGGCCCGACGTCGACGTGGACGTGAAGCAGAAGTTTCAGTTTGGCGGCCTGGGAGCGCTTTACGGCTATGAGATTGGGCCTGTCCGAATTTCTGTGTGTGAGGCTCATTGAACCTTCACCGATTTCGTGAAGCTGGTTGACTATCTTACGTGCTCGATTTCGTGAACCGA
>NZ_AUEX01000056.1:0-2547 GCF_000426205.1 Acidovorax sp. JHL-9 | reverse complement strand
CTGCTTAAGAAAGCAGCAGGTTAGGGTTAGTACGTGGATCAGATTTAGATGGAAATCCTGGGGGTTAGTGGGTCACTTCTGCGTGGAAATCAACATACGGAACGCAAGGATCAATTTCAACCGAATTGGCGGATCTTTTTGGTCTCGATCAGAGCCCGATCGACAATCCAAAGCCCGTCGAGATGATCAAGGATTTCGTCCGCTGGTTTGCCGAGCCCGACGACATCGTAGTCGACTTTTTCTCCGGGTCCGCGACAACCGCACATGCCGTGATGGCGCTAAACGCTGAGACAGGAACAGCACGGCGATTCATTCTCGTCCAGCTTCCCGAAGCCTGCGAAAAAGGAAGTACGGCTGAGAGGGCTGGTTTCTCCAACATAGCCGAACTCAGTCGCAAGCGAATCAAGCTTGCCGGCCAGAAAATAAAGAAGGAGCACAGTTCTTCACCGGTTGATATTGGTTTTCGCGCATTCAGAATCGATTCCACAAACATGGCCAACGTCTACTACGTGCCTGACGCGCTCGAAAAAGCAAACCTTGATTTGTTCGTCGACAACATCAAGCTTGACCGCACACCTGAAGACCTGTTGTTCCAAGTAATGTTGGATTGGGGCGTCGATCTGGCCTTACCTATCTCTAAGCAAGCCATCCAGGACAAAGTCGTTTTCTTCGTCGATGGCAATGCACTGGTTGCCTGCTTCGATGCCCATGGAGGCATCGATGAAGGCTTCGTCAAGGAACTGGCGAAGCATCAGCCCCTGCGTGTGGTGTTCCGTGACGCAGGTTTCAAGGACAGTGCCGTCAAGATCAACGTCGAACAGATTTTCAAGTCGCTCTCGCCCTCCACCGAAGTGAAATGCATCTAAGGGGGTGGCGATGAAACTGAAATTCAAGACACAGCCCTACCAAACCGCTGCCGTACAGGCAGTGGTGGATTGCTTCAAGGGACAAACACCGCAGCATGGCGGGGTTCGCTATCGCCTGGACCCCGGCGTGAAGAAGGCGGCACCGGCGAGCCCTCAATCTGCTCTCGATCTCGAAGCGGAAGCAGTCGCCGACCAGGAGGCCGCATTCCGCAACGCGGATGTTACTTTGTCCGATGCTGCACTTCTGGACAACATCCAGCAAGTGCAGCGCTTGCAGAACCTGCCGGTATCAGCAGAGCTGGTGAAGACCAAGGTGAGCAAGCTCAATCTCGATATCGAGATGGAAACCGGGACTGGCAAGACCTACTGCTATATCAAGACGATCTTCGAGCTGAACAAGCAGTACGGCTGGAGCAAGTTCATCATCGTCGTGCCCAGCATCGCCATCCGTGAAGGTGTAGCGAAGTCGCTGGAGATCACGGCAGATCACTTTCTGGAGACCTATCAGAAGAAGGCCCGCTTCTTCATCTACAACTCCAAGGCGCTGCACCATCTGGAGAGTTTTTCGTCTGACGCAGGCATCAACGTGATGGTGATCAACGTGCAAGCCTTCAACGCGACGGGCAAGGACGCCCGCCGCATCTACGAAGAGCTGGACGACTTCCAGTCACGTAGGCCGATCGACGTGATCAGCGCCAATCGCCCTATCCTCATCCTGGACGAACCCCAGAAGATGGAGGGCGGCAAGACGCTGGATTCGCTGGTCAATTTCAAGCCATTGATGGTGCTACGCTACTCGGCGACCCACAAAACCACGCACAACAAGATTCACCGCCTAGACGCACTGGATGCCTACAACCAGAAGCTGGTGAAGAAGATCGCTGTGCGTGGCATCTCAGTCAGAGGCTTGGCGGGTACCAACGCCTATCTCTACTTGCAAGGCATCGACGTTTCCACCAAGAAGCCGCCCGAGGCACGTGTCGAGTTTGAACAAAAGCTCGCCAGCGGCCAGATCAAGCGTGCGGTACGCAAGCTGTCAAAAGGCGACAATCTCTTTGTGCTGTCGAACGAGCTGGATCAGTACCGTGGCTATGTGGTCTCCGACATCAATGCCATTACCGACACTTTGAGCTTCACCAACGGTGTCGAGCTTCAGGTAGGCGAAGCAGACGGCGATGTGAACGAAGCCGCGCTACGCCGCATACAGATTCGCGAAGCAATCAAGGCGCACTTCGATAAGGAGCAGGCCTTGTTCCAGCAGGGCATCAAGGTACTGACCCTGTTCTTCATCGACGAAGTCGCCAAGTACCGGGACTACAGCGCTGCCGATGAAAAGGGCGAATACGCCCGTGTATTCGAAGAGGAATATCAGCTCTACCTGAATGAGGTACTGGACCTGGACGAAACGCCTTACATCAAGCACCTGAAGGGTATTGCCGTCGAGAAGACCCACAGCGGCTATTTCTCGATCGACAAAAAAACCAAGAAGCTGGTGGACCCGGAGGTGGGCAAGAAGTCCACCGAAGCCGACGATGTGGATGCCTATGACCTGATTCTGAAGGACAAAGAGCGCCTGCTCTCCCTGAGTGGGTATTTCGGACCAACGTGACCGCTGGTTTCGGTATCGTGACCGAGGATTTCGGCCCATCGTGACCGACTCCGTTGTCGGTTCATCGTGACC
>NZ_AUEX01000055.1:0-2797 GCF_000426205.1 Acidovorax sp. JHL-9 | reverse complement strand
GTGGGTATTTCGGACCAACGTGACCGCTGGTTTCGGTATCGTGACCGAGGATTTCGGCCCATCGTGACCGACTCCGTTGTCGGTTCATCGTGACCGGCCGTTTCGGCAACGTGACCGATCATTTCGGTCATCGTGACCGCCGTTTCAGCCCACGTTTTTGTGGGATCTGAAGCCAGGCGGTGCTGCGTAGAGAACTCAACCCGGGCGTCCTAACCTCGACGGCTTTTGCCTTCAGGAGCCGGATGCCCAAACCTCGAATTTCTCTACGCATGATCAAAGACGTTATCCGCCTGAAGTGGCAGGCCGACCTCTCTCACGAGCAAGTCGCCGCCACCCTCAACATCTCCAAAGGGGCCGTGGCCAAGTACGTTGGCCTGGCCCATGCTGCTGGCCTGGATTGGGAGACTGTCCAGGATTGGAGCGAGCAGCGACTGACCTCCGCCCTGCTGCCCAAGGCCACCACCTCCCAGCCCTACATCACCCCCGACTGGGGCCGCATCCACCGCGAACTCGACCGCAAGGGCGTGACACTCATGCTGCTGTGGCAGGAGTACGTGGAGGCCCATCCCCATGGTCGTACCTGGCGCTACACCCAGTTCTGCGGTCACTACAAGGACTTCGCCCAAACCCTCAAGCGCTCGATGCGCCAGCACCGGCGCGCCGGCGAGAAGCTGTTCATCGACTTCGCTGGCTCCACGGTGCCCTTGCGCGATGGCGCCCGTGCCCAGGTCTTCGTCTCGGCCATGGCCGCCTCCAGTTGCGTCTTTGCCTGCGCCACGCCCGCGCAGCGCCTGGATGACTGGGTCGAGGGCATGGTGCGCGCTCTGCACTTCTACGGGGGTGTGCCGCAGCTCATCGTGCCTGACAACGCCCGTGCCGTGATCGCCTCGCCAGACCGTTACGAGCCACGTGCCAACGAGACGGTGCAGGACCTGGCCCGCTACTACGGCACCTCGGTGCTGCCTGCGCGCCCACGCACGCCGCGCGACAAGGCCACGGCTGAGAGCTCGGTTCAGGTCGTCACACGCTGGATCCTGGCCAGGCTGCGCCACCAGCGATTTGAGAGCGTCGCTCAGGTTGACGCGGCCATTGCGCAGCTGCTCCCCAGCCTGAACGAGCGGCCGTTTCAGAAGCTGGCGGGCAGTCGCGCCAGTGTGTTCGCCGAGCTGGACGCCCCAGCCCTGATGCCGCTGCCGCAGCAACCCTATGAACTCGCGCGCTTCAAGACCGTGAAGGTCCATATCGACTACCACGTCGAGATCGACGGTCATCGTTACAGCGCACCGCACCCGCTGGTCGGTCAGACGCTGGAGGCTCGCATGACCGGGCGCGGCATCGAGTTGCTCTTGCGCGGCCAGCGCGTGGCCGCCCACGCGCGCAGCGACAAGCGTGGGGGTTTCTCTACCGTGGAGGCACACATGCCCGCGGCCCACCGCGCCCACATGGAGTGGACGCCACAGCGCCTGATCGAATGGGGGCAGCGCATCGGTGTGGCCTGCGGTGAGTTGATCACCCGTTTGCTGCAGACCTACAAGCATCCCGAGCATGGCTACCGGTCTTGCCTGGGTTTGCTGAGCCTGTCCAAGAGGTACGGCCCGGTGCGACTGGAGGCCGCCTGCGAGCGGGCGTTGGCCCTGGGCACATTGCGCTACAGCCATGTGCGTGACTTGCTGGCCAACAACTGTGACCAGATCACGCCCCAGTCCGAGTCGGACTGGACCAGCCCGGCGCACGCCAATCTGCGCGGCCCGGGCTACTACCAGTGAGGTGGCGCCACCGCCGCCGCCGCCGCCACTGCCACCATTGTTTCTATCTCCAATCCACGGCTTCAGGACATCATCACCATGCTCAACAACACCACCATCGCCCAGCTGCGCTCACTCAAACTCGTGGGCTTCGCCGATGCCTTGCAACAGCAACACGAACAGGCCGACTGCCTGAATCTGTCCTTTGATGAGCGCCTGGCCTTGCTGGTCGAGCGCGAGGTCTACGCCCGCAGTGACCGCAAGCGAGCGCGTCTGCTGCAACAGGCGCAGCTCAAGTACCCCTCGGCCACCTTGGAGGACGCCAGCTTCGAGGGCATCCGGGGAATGGACCGTCCGGCCCTCATGGGCCTTGCGCTGTCCACCTGGATCGATCGCGGCGAGACGGTGACCCTGGCCGGTGCCACAGGCTTGGGCAAGACTTGGCTGGCGTGTGCGCTGGCCCAATACGCGTGCCGGCAAGGTCGCTCCGCGCTGTACTTGCGCGTGCCTCGACTGGCAGAAGAGCTGCGCATCTTGCATGGGGCCGGCAGCTTCCGACGCTGGCTACAGCAACTCGCCAAGATCGACGTGCTGGTGCTGGACGACTGGGGCATCGGACACCTGGACGCCGCCACGCGTGCCGATTTGCTGGAGGTCATCGATGACCGGGTGGGGCAGCGCGCCACCATCATCGCCCACCAATTGCCCATCGAGCATTGGCACGCCTGGCTGGGCGACCCCACCGTTGCCGACGCCATTCTGGACCGGTTGCTGCAGAGTTGCCGGCGCTTCAGCCTGGACGGCGAGTCGCGACGAACGGGCCGCACGGCGCGCACTGCAACCGTTTCAAAAACGACCATCAAGGACCCCCATGAAGACCTGACAGCCTCTCCAAAACCGTAAACTCAACCCCCTACGCAGCACCGCCAGCATCACGGCGGTCACGATCGCCGAAACGGGCGGTCACGTTACCGAAACGGCGCTGAGAACATCGCTCAGCCCACCGGTCACGATGCGCCGAAATGACCGGTCACATTCGCCGAAATACGCAC
>NZ_AUEX01000054.1:0-3580 GCF_000426205.1 Acidovorax sp. JHL-9 | reverse complement strand
CCAGCCCCAGCGTGATTTGGTTCATGCCCCTATCTTCTCCTCACTTCACGCCGTTTGCCAGTTCAACGGGAGGGAGGTTTTGCAGACCTTCCCTAGCTGGCCGTTAGCCGGGCAACCCAAGAGCGGCTTCCACGAGTGCTGGTCTCAGGCATTCAATTGGGGAGAGCCAGACTTCACAGGATCGACGGTCCTCGACCTCTGGAACTTCCACGGAAAAACCCAGCTCATCGAACATGGAGTACTGAAGGCAAATCAGGTAAAGCTGGATGACTTGAAGTTCGACGGCGAAGAACCAGGCGTTGACGGCATGACGCGCAAGCACCGTCAGTGGTACGTCTGCCAGCCAGCATGGCCAGGTGGCGGCGAATACTACTTCGACGGCGAAGGCTATTTAAATGCAAGGGCTGGATGGAAGTTCCCTTTGCATTGCATCGACTTTGAGACAAGCGCTGTGGCAATCCCCTTCGCGAGTGGTCGGCATCCGTACGAGATCACCGCCTTCCAGTTTTCGCATCATGTCGTCCACGAAGATGGCTGGGTGGAGCACCGGAGTGAGTGGCTCTGTGCCAAACCTGGTGTCGATCCGAACATTGATTTCGTCCGTGCGCTACGCGATGCCCTCAGCAACGATGATGGGACGATTTTTCGATGGTCCGCGCACGAGAACACCGTGCTAAACAAGCTGCGTGAAGAGTTGCTTGCGTCGGCTGCGCCTCCCCCAGACAAGGACGCGCTGGTGAGCTTCATCGAATCCATCACGTCTAGGTCGGTGTCGCCTAAGGAGAAGGCTCACGGGCTCAGGACCATGGTCGACCTTTGCGACATCGCAGAGAAGTTCTACTTCCACCCCTCCACAAAGGGCAGCAACTCCCTGAAAAAAGTGCTCCCAGCGCTGATGAATGGTTCGACCGCGCTGCGCGAAACCTACAGTAAGGCGAACTACGGCGGCGAGGGTGTCAGCTTGAACTTTGTGGAGCCCATCGCCTGGTGGCAGGAACGCGATGGCCAAGTGATGGACCCGTACGCGCTTTTACCTCCGGTATTCGATGACGTTTCGCGCGATGAGACCGATGCAGCCGATGAAGGCCTGTCCGAGGAATTGAAGGAAGGTGGCGCAGCAATGGCCGCCTACGCTCGGCTCCAGTTCGAGGATCTGTCTGATATTCGCCGCGCAAGCATCGAGAGCGCCCTACTTCGATACTGCGAGCTGGACACGCTGGCGATGGTGATGGCAATCCAAGCATGGGACCACATGGCGGCTGCCACCTCCAGGACCTGACTTGGGCAGTGCAAGCGTCTGTTCTGTCGTTTTTTAGGCCTTGGCTCTAGCTTGATAGAACGACTTACACGACGCTGAGCTCGTCGTCAGGGAAAGCGCCTCACGCCCACCCAAGTGCTGAAAATACATGCTTTGCCGCGCTGTCTTCGGTTCGAGCGTGCAGCCCGCCCTGCAGTAGCTCGCGGCTTCGGTTAGCCCTGTCCATGAAACTCGTGGCATGGTCCCCACTGATGCCGCTCGCCACATTGCCTCCGGTCCGAGCGAGATCGGGAACAGTCATACCAAAGACTCCGCTGATGGTGATGCCGAGCCTGGCATTCCCGATCTGAAGGAAGTCGCTGCGGAACTGCACGACGAAGTCGAAGAAGCCCAAGACGCAATCCTGCAGGGTCTTCTGGGGTGCTGCAGTGAATGCTGTAACTGCGATGGTTTCGATGACGAAAGAGCGCACTTGGGCCGTTGCGGGCAGTGACCTGTTCCATGCCTTCAAGAGTTTTATTGCCGGCACTGCCCAGCCATCGCACAGCTGATTGGCCTTCGTCAGCGCCGTGTGGTGCAGCTGGGGCGAGGACTTGATCCAGGCATCGTCCTTGCGGTCGCCGACCCAGATGTAGTCGCTCCCCGGTATCTCGATAGCCGGAACGCAGTCGATATCGATGTGCGAAAGCTCCAACCTAATGGAGCGACGCTGCGTAAAGGCTGAGGACTTTTCGTAGCGGTAGCGAACCGCGTCCGCGAACGAGCGAAGAACAACGCTGGGTTTGGGCCGCGTTGCAAAAAACCCCGTTTCCCACTTGGACTCATCGATCAAGAAGATGATGTCCACGTCGCCCAGCGGATTCACCGCGGTGCCTCTGACATAGCTACCGCTCAAGAAGCTACTGAGGATTCGGTTATCGATGACGCCCGTGTCCATAAGCTCACGCAAGTACTTGTGACTGGCACTTGCGGCCTTCTTCTGAGTCGCCGTCGGCTCAACTTTGCACGCCATGCCTCTGAGAAGTCCCTCGATATTCCTCACGTTCAACCCCGGATAAGTTGCGTCACTAGATCGATCAGGACTTCTGCTCTAGGTACCGGCAGCCATGGTGAGCGAGGGGACGTAGCCGCCGCCACGCTCGCCGTCGAAGTCGAACTCGTACAACGTTACTGGCTTCAAAACCTTGATATGCCTGCCGAGGAAAAACGCAAAGCTGTATGGCGCCGCCATGAACAGATGCAATTCAGGGCGAACTGCGGTGCCCGCTCCAGACCTCAGATCCTTCAGGTGGTTAGCCAGTCGGTCTGCCAGTTGATCGGCGTGGGCGCCATTCAACACTGCAGCCTGTGATGCGCCACTCGCGAGGCTTGCCACCACCAAGCGGCCAACGCTCGGCTTGCCCAGGAGATCGGCACGAACTTGTTGTTCCGTGGTCCGGGTGATGGACACTGCTACAGCCACCTCGGCCCCGCCGGTTTCCAGGTCAAATTCACTGAACGTCCAGCTCGGCCAGGTGGGGTCTACAGGCACGTCATCGGCAGCCCAGATGGCAGCACCGCCACGAGTGCGCTGCTCGAGCTCCACAATTTTTCCAGACTTGGTGTCCAACACGGTCCCCGCGGCGAACGCAAGGGTCAGGTGGGTGTCCATCGCGAGGCGAAGTCGCTGCTCCTTCTGCCCAGCTGAACGAATGAATGCGTTCAGCTTTGGCAGGAGGTCCTTTTCCCACGTGAACTCGGGCCTCATGTAGCGGTCGGAGAACTCAGGCAAAAGATTGAGAACCTCATCGCAGCGCGCCTCCAGGCGGTCGAAGCCATGCTCAAACGACTTGACGCCGAAGACCTTCGCCGGTGGCGGCGCCTGGTCTGCGAACAACTTTTCGTCCCAGCAAGCCTGGCGGAACGACTTGGCGTCGAATTCGTTTCGGCCTTGTGCCAGCCAGTCGTATGGCAGTTGGTCATAGCTCGTCGAACTGGTTCCTGGCTCGCTCGGCTTGAGGCCATACGAGTGCAGGGCCTCATTCATGCGCAGTCGGAAATCATCCAATGACTCCGACACAGAGGTAAGCGCGAGCCTTTCGCAGAACGCGCGTAGCTCTGTCTCATCAACCTTGAGATGCTGCTTCCACGCTTCTCGCGCCAACCAGTACCTGCTCTGTTTCGTCGAGCCCTGGAAGAACTCATCGAGCTTCAATGTGTGGTGCTGCTGCTCAACCAGTTTGTGGAGTGTTGCCGCCGACCGAAAATTGACAGCCTGAAAGGGATAGTGCCGATCCAAAATTGACAGGGGTGTTCCACTGCTCTGCTGAATTTTTCAGCAGG
>NZ_AUEX01000053.1:0-4072 GCF_000426205.1 Acidovorax sp. JHL-9 | reverse complement strand
CCGATCTTCTTGACCAGGGCCTCGGCCTCGCGCACCGAGAGCTTTTTGGCCGCGATCTGGTTGCCCGCCGTGATCTGCGCGGCGCGGTCCAGCGCGCTGCAGGCCCTGGGCTTATTCGAGCGGATTGAGGTCTTCGCGCTGGATGTTTTCGATCAGCGCCATGGCGGCTGCCGACCCGTCCGGCACATCGCGCACCAGCACCTCGGCCAGGCCCGCCAGACGCGAGGCGCGGAAGCGCCGCTCGCCCGCGATGATTTCGTACAGCGCGCCCTCGTCCATGCGGGTGCACGGCTGGCAGATACCGGGCACCAGCGCCTGCAGCGGCAGCGTGCTCGGCAGGCCGGCCACCGCTGGCCAGCGAAGCCTACAACCCGGCACCCTGTCGAGCAAAGTCCTTGGCCATCACCCGCCCACCCCGGCGTTTGCCGCCATGCATCTTCGCCGCCACCAGGCCACGCCTTGCGGAAGACGTGGGTGTGAAGGTGGCGTCCTCTCAGTGCTCCAGGGCCCGACCGCGCCCCTCGGGCATCAGGTACATGCCCACGACGGCGATGATGCTGGTGACGGTCACGTACCAGGCGGGCGCCGCGGGGTTGCCGGTCACCTCGATCAGCCAGGTGATGACGAACTGGGTCGAGCCGCCGAACAGGGCGACGCCGATCGCATAGGTAATGGACATGCCGACGGCACGGATGCGGCGCGGAAAGAGCTCGGGTATCGCCACCAGCGACGCGGCGCCGCTGATCGCGGTCAACGCCGCCAGCAACATCGCCACGGCATACAGGGTACCTGCGGTCCTTTGCTCGACCAGCAGCATGAAGGCCGGGTACGAGACCACCGCCGCCAGCAGGCGCGGCCACAGCATCACGGGACGTCGACCAACGCGGTCGCACAACCAACCGCCCAACAGCGCGAAGGCAAACGTCGACACCCCCACCACCACGGTCGCCGCCATGCCCGTGGTCGGCGGCAGCTTGAGCGTGGAGATGGCGTACGTCGTCATGTAGTTGCCGACATAGGTCGACACCGTGCCACCCAAGACGACCAACACAGACAGCAGGATCAGGCGGCCGTGCTGGCTCACCTTGACGGGCGCCACCGTCGCGCCGACAGCGCTACCATGCTCCAGCGTCTCGGGCATTGCGCGACGCAGGTAGAGCGCCACCGGAATCAGCAGCAAGCCCACCGCAAATGGCACGCGCCAGCCCCAGGCCAGCAATTCGGCGGGCGTGAGGATGCTGGACATCAGCATGCCGATGCCGCCGGCCACCAGCGTTGCCAGGCCCTGGCTGGCCAATTGCCAGCTGCCATACAGGCCGCGTTGGCCATCGGGTGCGCTTTCGATCAGGAAGGCGCTGGACGGGCCGATCTCGCCGCCCAGACCCAGGCCCTGCACCAGACGCGCCGTCACGACAATGGCGGGCGCCCACCAACCGATGCTGTCAAACGTTGGCGTCAGCGCCAGGCCCAGAGTGCCCAAAGTGATCAGGACGATGGTCAGCAACAGCGCCGGGCGGCGCCCGACGCGGTCGGCGTAGGCCCCGATGACGATGCCCCCCAGAGGTCGCGTGACGAAGCCAACGCCAAACACCGCGACCGACAGCAGCAAGCTGCCCAGCGCGGTCGAGGCCGGGAAGAACGATTTGCCGATGTAGACGGCAAAGAAGGCGTAGGTGACAAAGTCATAAAACTCCAGCGCATTGCCTATGACAGTGGCCGCCACCACGCGCCGACTTATCTGCGTTGGAGTCTCTTTGCGCACTGCCCGTCTATGCATGTCGACTGGAATATGGGAAGTCAGGGTCGTTGCCATTTTTAGTTCCATGGTTCTTAAGATGATTGCCGTGGCCTGAGCCGAATATGTGGTGCTTCAAGCCGCGTATCGTGCGGGCTTCCGCTGAGACGCCACCGGTTTCGCCGCAGAGGAAGCGTCTGCCGGCAGGAAGGTCGTGGTCATGATTTCGCCCACCATGTCAGCCGTGACGGCCGACAGAGTCCAGCCCAGATGGCCGTGGCCGGTGTTGTAGAACACGTTGGCACGGCGGCCCCGGCCCACGCGCGGCATCATGTTGGGCATCATGGGGCGCAGGCCGGCCCAGGGCACCACCTGGCGGGTGTTGACGCCGGGGAAGCACTGGTTCACCCAGTCGATCAGCGGCTGGATGCGATCGGCGCGGATGTCCTTGTTGTAGCCGTTGAATTCGGCGGTGCCGGCGACGCGGAAGCGGTCCACCCCCAACCGGCTGGTGACGAGCTTGGTTTCGTCGTCCAGCAGGCTGACAGTGGGGGCGGCGCGCTGGCTCTGTTCGCCCAGCAGGTTGACGGTGATGGAGTAGCCTTTGACCGGATAAATGTTGACGCGGTCACCCAGTTGCGAGGCAAACTGCCTGCTGGCCACGCCGGCACAGACCACCAGGCCGTCGAAGCGGTGGGTTTGCCGTTCGGTGCCCAGACCTACCACCACCGAGGCTGTCCGCTCGTCGCTGTGCAGGGACTGCACGTCTTGTTCGTATAGGATGCGCACGCCCAGGCGCTCGGCGGCGACGGCCAGACCATTGGTGAATTTGTGGATGTCGCCGGTGGAGTCGCTCTCGGTAAAGTAGCCACCGTAGTAGGTGCCGGCCAGTGTGGGTTCGATGGCGCGCATTTCGGCCGGTGTCACGGCACGGCGCGGCAGTCCGCCCTGTGCCAGCAACTTCGACACCTCGCCTGCGTGGTCAAAACCCGCCTTGTCGCGGTAGATGTGCAGGATTCCTTCCTTTTTCAAATCGAAGCTCAGGCCCTCGGCATCTGCCCAGGCGAACAGGTGCTGGCGCGCGGCCACGGCCAGGCGGGCGGTGTCGATGGTGTTTTGCTTGTAGTGGGGGATGCTGGCGATGAATTCCGCGAACCATGAAAGTTTGTGCCAGCTCGGCCTGGGGTTGACCAGCAGGGGGGCGTCGCTTTTGAGCATCCACTTCAGGCCCTTGAGGATGGTGGACCCGTGGGTCCAGACCTCAGCGTTGGAGGCGGACAGCTGGCCACCGTTGGCGAACGAGGTCTCCATGGCCGCGTAGCGCTGCTTTTCAAACAGGGTGACGGCAAAGCCGCGTTTGGCCAAGGCGTAAGCGGTGGTGATGCCTGTGATGCCACCGCCGATAACGGCGATCGATTTCATGAGAAGACTGCGCCTCCAAACGTCAAGGGGTGGTAGTGCCAGACGCACCACGCGCCTTGCACGCCCCCTCTGTTTGGGACCTGAGAGATTCACGCCACCACGCCAAGGTGGGACGCTTGCTCCTGCGGTGTGCCGATTGACGAAAACGGCAACTCTTCAGAGTTCAATCACCTGGTCGGTCCGTTAGCCTGAGAGTTTCCGGGGCGGTTGCTCCTTCGGCGCTGCAAAGCACTGTTGCACAGTGCAGACTCTCCCGATCAGGGTCATGGCAAAAGCCATACCGATAAAAAAGCAAACTTCATGCCAGCACCGAGCCGGGAAACCATCCCCAAAATCCGCATTTCCAAGACAGGATGCACGCTACGGCCTGCAGATCCGTGCGCTCCGATTGCCTTTGGTGCGAAACTCGAACAAATTGGTGCGTGACTTGGCCAATCTTGAAGCGACGCCAACAGCGCAGGACATGCCCCAACCAGCTGTGGGCCTGGCGCAGGCAGGTACGTTGGGCCATTCTTCGGATGTGAACCCTCACCCATGTGCTGAAGGTGGCCGCAGGCGGCACGGCCAGCCCGCTGGATGCCATGACGTCGAACGCGGCGTCGCTGAATGACCGTTGCCCGGTTTGCCGCTTGCCACGCGCTGCCAGCGTCAGACGCAACCCGCCCGTTGCCGGGGAAGCGCCTTCGGCATGCGCTAGGGCGCCGACGATCAGGCGGCGTCGGCCTGGGCGCGCAGGCGCTCGATCAAGCCGTTGAGCTCGTCCAGCGAGCCGAACTGGATCGCGAGCTCACCCATCTCCTCGACCTTGCCGTGGCGCTTGACGCGCTTTTTCACGCGCACCTCGACCTCGGCCATGAGCAGGTCGGAGAGTTCTTCTTCCACCCGCTTGAGGTCGCGTGACTTTTCCTTCTGGGG
>NZ_AUEX01000052.1:0-4920 GCF_000426205.1 Acidovorax sp. JHL-9 | reverse complement strand
TTAGGCGCTGGTGCTTGTTTATCAGGCGCTGGTTGCTATTGTTTTGATGGTTTGTAGTGTGCCTTGGTTGAGGGCGGAGGCCGGGTTTCGGCCCGGCGGCCGCCTCACTTTCTTTTGCTTCGCCAAAAGAAAGTAAGCAAAGAAAAGGCGACCCACAGTCTGCGACCCCTTCGCGTTGCTACGGGGCAAACCTGCATCGGGGCGGTTGCGGGGTGCGCCGTGGAACTCGCTTTGCGCTGCGCGCGCCGCTCGGACAGCCACGGCGAGTCAGTTGACGAGGCATGCGCGCTGCGCCGCGCCTGCTCCCCCCGCCACCGCCCCGCCGCAGGCGCAGCCAGATGGGGTGGGAAAAGAACATCCAGACATCCATTCGGGCCATCGCTGCGCTCGGCCTCCTCTCGCGGACGCAAGCGCCACGCGCTGTGCTGCCTGGGCCGAGCGCAGCGATGGCCCGAAGGGATGTTTGCTCCGGTTCCCTTCAGGCTGCGCCGAGGAGCGCAGCGGCCAGCGGATCAGGGTTCGCGATTGTCTGAGCGCAGCGAGTTCGAGCGAGACTCCGCTGAACGCGAGCACCGCAGGTTGCCCGCAGCGAAGCGCAGGGACGCAGCCTGTAGGGTCGCCTTTTCTTTGGTGGCTTTCTTTTGGCGAAGCAAAAGAAAGCCACTGCGCTGCCGGGCGCACACCCCGGCCCCCGCCCCATGCAAAGGCACAGCGACAGCTATCAAAAAAATAGCTATCAACGCCTGATACATCAGCGCCGAAGCTAAAAATTCAGACCAGCAGGCAGACCAACCGAACCCACCATCCTCAAAGATTCACCAACCACTCCCCCTCCCGCCGCGCTGCCCCCGACCGCACCAGCTCGTCCATCAACCCCTCCAGCCACTCGCCTCGGCCGCGATCATTGAAATGCCGCTGGTGCATGGCGCCGAAGTAGGGCGTGGCGTCCGTCCAGGCGCGCAGTTCGGACACGGGGATGCGCTGCCACTCCAGCAGCTTGTATTTCAGCAGTACCTTGGCGGCATAGAGCGCGTGCTTGCCAGGGTTGCCGGCAAAGCCGTCAAGCCGCTTGCGCGCCACGGCGAGTGCGCGGGGCGCGTCGGCAAACACCGGTCCATGGCCCGGAATCACGGTGCGCGGCGCCAGGCGCTCGATGAGGTCCAGCGTGGCGGCCACGTCGGCAAAGGCGCTGTCGCCCTCCAGCTCGGGAAAGACCACGCCGAAGCCGTTTTCCCACAGCGCGTCGGCCGAGATCAGGATGCCGTCTTGCGGCTCGAACAGCACCACCGAATGCGTATCGTGCCCCGGCGCGGCATGCACCTGCCAGGGTTTGTCGCCCAGCAGCGTGGTGGTGCCTGGCTGCAGCACGCTGTCGTAGCGAAAGGGCGGGCATTCCTGGCCGGTGGGGGTGTAGCTCAGCGCATAGGCGTCCCAGTCGCGCACATGGGCGGCCTGCCCGGGCGGGATGGATGTCTCCACCCCCGGCCAGGCCTGCTGCAGCGCGGCGTTGCCGCCGCAGTGGTCGCTGTGCAGGTGGGTGTTGAGGATGCGGTCGAGCGCACGGTTGCCCAGCGCGCCCTGCACCAGCGCCACCGTCTGGTCGGCGTGGCTGCAGTAGCCGGTGTCCACCACCGCCGTGCCGTGCCGGCCGATGAACAGGATGTTGTTGGCCGACAGCCAGCCGCGCTCGAACACCGATATTTCGACTGGCAGCGCAGGTGGAGTAGGCGTCATAAGCTGTGAAAATCAAATATTTTGGCGGGTGCGACCGGGGACGGTGGTCGCCCCGCCGCTCAGGAGGTGGTCCTCAGCTCGCGCCGCAGTATCTTGCCCACATTGCTTTTGGGCAGCTCGTCGCGGAACTCGATGTATTTTGGGCGCTTGTAGCCCGTGAGGTTGGCGTGGCAGAAATTGGCCACCTGGTCCTCGGTCAGAGCGGGGTCGTTCTTGATCACGAAAATCTTGATGGACTCGCCCTGCATGGCGTCGGGAATGCCGATGGCAGCGCATTCCACCACGCCGGGGCACAGGCTGATGACCTGCTCCAGTTCGTTCGGAAACACGTTGAAGCCGCTCACCAGGATCATGTCCTTCTTGCGGTCGATGATGCGCGTGTAGCCCTGCGCGTCCATGGTGCCGATGTCGCCCGTGCGCATGAAGCCGTCGGCCGTGAAGGCCAGGGCGTTCTCTTCCGGCTGGTTGTAGTAGCCCGTCATCACGTTGGGGCCGCGGATGCAGATTTCGCCCGAGGCGCCCTGGGGCAGGGTGTTGCCCGCATCGTCCTTGATGGCGATGTCGATGCCGGGCAGGGGCAGGCCGATGGTGCCGCTGAACGCGGTGTTGGTCACGGGGTTGTTGGTGCCGATGGCGCAGGTCTCGCTCATGCCCCAGCCTTCGATCATGGTGCTGCCGGTGACCTGCTGCCACTGCCTGGCCGTGCCTTCACTTGCGGCCATGCCGCCGGCCTGCGAAACGCACAGGTGCGAAAAGTCGACCGACTTGAACTGCGGGTTCTGCAGCAGTGCGTTGAACAGCGTGTTCACGGCGGGCAGCATGTGGAAGGGGCGCTTCTTGAGCTCCTCGACGAATTTGGGAATGTCGCGCGGGTTGGGGATCAGCGTGAGGCTGGAGCCCTGGCGTATGGCCAGCAGGCACAGCGTGAGCGCGAAGATGTGGTACAGCGGCAGCGCGGCGATGGAGTTGGCGCGGCTGGGGTCGCCCACCTTCGACAACGCGGGTGTGAACCAGGCCTCGGCCTGCAGCGTGGCGGCCACGATATTGCGGTGGGTCAGCACCGCGCCTTTCGAGAGGCCCGTGGTGCCGCCCGTGTACTGCAGGAAGGCGATCGAGTCGAGCGTGGCCTGGCTGGGCACCAGGGTGCGGCGTTCGCCCAGCGCCAGTGCCTTCTTGAAGCTGACGACCTTGCGGCCATTGGAAAGCGGCAGCTCGTAGGCCGGCACCATCTTGGCGAGATGCCGCACGGCAAAGGTGATCCAGGGGCCATAGACCGCGCCCAGCAGGTCGCCCATGGACGCCATCACCACATGCTGCACGGCGGTGTGCTCGACGATTTCGCTCAGGGTGTGGGCGAAGTTCTCCAGGATCACGATGGCCGTGGCGCCCGAATCCTTGAGCTGGTGTTCCAGCTCGCGGGCGGTGTAGAGCGGGTTCACGTTGACGCAGGTGTAGCCGGCGCGCAGCACGGCGGCCATGGTCACGCCAAACTGCGGCAGGTTGGGCAGCATGATGGCCACGCGCGCGCCAGGTTCCAGCCCCAGGCCCTGCAGGTAGGCCCCCAGGGCCGCTGAAAAACGGTCGAGTTCGCCGTAGGACATCCACTGGTCCATGCAGACCGAAAAAGGGCTGGCTGCGTGCTTGCGAAAGGATTCTTCCAGCAGGTGCGCCACCGAGCGGTATTGCTCGGGCTGCACATCGTGGGGAACCCCCGGGGGGTAGCTCTTGAGCCAGATCTTTTCCATGCGGTGTCCTCGGGTGCTCTGGTGGGGGAAGGCCCAGATTGTGGGAGCCGGGCAGGGGCCCGGCTACCGGGCTTGTCCTAGGGTGCGCGACCGTTCCGTCCCGCAGGCGACAGGGTCGTGGCATCGGCGCTGCCGTGGCGCTGCATCGGCGGAAAGTGCGGGCCGCACCCAGCGCCAGCCCTCCCGGGGCAGGCCGCACAATGCGTGCTCCTTCCTTGCAACACCCGAATCCATGAACGCACGCTGGCAGCAAGCCGTGGTCGTCTTCAACACGCTGGCCACGATCGCCTGGCTGGCATGGCAGTGGCCCCGCTCGCCGCTGACTGCGCTGGCGGGCGTGGCCGCCGTACTGGCCTTGTCCGGGCTGGTGCTCTGGCTGCAGTTCGCGACCATGCTGCGCGTGAACCGCTCGGATCCCGTGCCACGGCCCTCATGGGGGCAACTGGTCACGGCCTGGTGGGCCGAGGCATGCCTGGCGCTGGCGGTGTTTGGCTGGCGCCAGCCCTTTCGCCACAGCGCCGTTCCCGACTGGCTGCCGCCCCTGGCACCCAACCAGCGGGCCACGCGCCGGGGCGTGGTGCTGGTGCATGGTTTCCTGTGCAACCGGGGTTTCTGGCTGCCGTGGATGGCGGCGCTGCGCGAGCGCGGCCATGCCTTTGTGGCGGTGACGCTGGAGCCGCCTTTTGGCTCGATCGACGACTACGCGGCCACCATCGACGCCGCCGTGCGGCGCGTGCAAGAAGCCACTGGCATGGCACCGGTGGTGGTGGGGCACAGCATGGGTGGGCTGGCGGCCCGCGCCTGGCTGCGCACTCTGGCGGCAGACAGCGCCACCGCGCGCGTGCACCGGGTCATCACGCTGGGCACACCGCATGGTGGCACCTGGGCGGGGCGTTTCAGCAGTTCGGTCACTGGTCGGCAGATGGCGCTGGGCGGTGCATGGGTGCAGCAACTGCAGCAGGGCGAGCCGGCCGCCCGGGCGGGTCTTTTCACCTGCTGGTATTCGAATTGCGACAACATCGTTTTTCCGGCGGGTACGGCCATGTTGGCGGGGGCGGACAACCGGTTGGTGCAGGGGGTGGCGCATATGCAGATGGCGTTTCACCCTTTGGTCATGCGGGCTTGCCTGGAGGAGATGGTGCGGGGGTGAGGTCTTTTTAGGCTCTGGTGCTTGTTTATCAGGCGCTGTCAGCTATTGTTTTGATGGTTTGTGGTGTGCCTTGGTTGAGGTCGGAGGCCGGGTTTCGGCCCGGCGGCCGCCTCACTTTCTTTTGCTTCGCCAAAAGAAAGTAAGCAAAGAAAAGGCGACCCACAGCCTGCGACCCCTTCGGGGCAGACCTGCGTCGGTGCGGTGGCGGGGTGCGCCGTGGAACTCGCTACGCGCTGGCGCGCTGCGCTCGGACAGCCACGGCGAGTCAGATAACGAGGCATGCGCGCTGCG
>NZ_AUEX01000051.1:0-5741 GCF_000426205.1 Acidovorax sp. JHL-9 | reverse complement strand
TGGCCAGACGCATCAGCGAGCATGCCGCTGAAGTCCTGCAGGCCATCGTGCACCAGCGCTACAAGCTGCGCCGCGCTGTTCTCATCACGTCCAACCGCGTGGTGCAGGACTGGGGCAAATACCTCGGCGACGCCACCATGGCCAGCACCATCCTGGATCGGCTCATGCACCGCTGCGCGATGCTGGAGTTCGAGGGCAAGAGCTTCCGCCTCAAGGAGGCCGCTGCACGCATCGCCGTCACACCCGAGTCGTCATAATCCGACCGTCCTGCCTGGGGGAATTTGGGGTGGCCAAGGGTGGGGGAATTTGACCTGGCCATCGGGGCTTTGCCTGCGGAGGCTCGTGACGGCCCAGACAGAAAACCAGAAGCCATGCTCAGTCAGCGCATCCGAAAATGTCACAGATGACACTTCAACTCGGAGAGTTTGGCGCTGCAGGTGCCGCAGTTCTACTGCTCATGTCAAGCCTGACCACACAGCAGCTGACTCGACAACCTTAATGAACCGCCTTGCCGAGAAGCCGTCTGGATATAGGGTGTCTGCCGGCTCGGCTCCTGTGCTAGGGTCCCTCGATTCATTGATGCTTCCCCTCTCTCGAAACAACCCATCGGGGTCGTTCAGCCAGCGTCGATCATCCCGCAGCGCGATTTGAACTTCTTCCAGCGAGACCTTGAGAAAGCCCCGGAAAGCTTGGTGGTCCCACTCAATGGAGGTGTCGACGATCCATGCGGTGATCTTCGGCTCCCCATCCAGTGGTAAAAACAATGACCGCCGCAGCGCCTCGTCATGTCGGAGTGCAGCACGAATGGCAGGCACTTTTCTGTGCAACTGCCAACCCGCCTTGCGCAGGGTTGAGGTGCGATGAATCCAGGCGTCCTTCATAGAGCGGCGCATGTAGGTGGACTTCAATTCGAGGACAAGCAAATGTCCATCCAGCGCGCACAACAGATCTATCTCGCCGGCGTCGGGATCATTGGTTGAATCGGCCGCGAGGTGATGGCCCACGTGCACCCGAAAGCCTCGCTGCTCGAACAGTGCGCCCAGCCGCACTTCGATGCGACTGGTTTCGTCCCTCGCTTCTCCCCGCCGTGAGCCCAGCCGGCGCAGGTTGTTGACGGTGGCCGTGGCGTTGTTTTGCAGGGCCATCATCCACGGCAACTGGAACAGGTGACGCCCCATCTTGAGCAATGGACGTTCCTGCCAACGGGGGCGCAGTGATGCATCTCCTTCGCGCAATCGTTGAGATAGTGTGTTCCAGTCGCTGATCCAGAAGTCCAAGATAGCTTCCGCCGCCAGGGCTTGGCCTTCCGGATGTTCCGCCGTTACTGTCCAGGGCGTAATGCTTGCGATCTTGGCGGCACGATCGGACCAGGTGATCGGAAAGCGGTTCTGCATCTCGGGTTGCAGCAGGCCGCCGAATGCCAAGCGCCCCAGCGCCAGCCAGGGATGGTTGAATTGCAGCAGGTTCTGGTGGTAGGGCCGCAGGAAGTCCTCGATGTAGAAGGCTGCCATCAACTCGGTGGCCAGCAGGGCACGGAAGACATCTACGGTTGAGCCGGTCTCAGTTCGCAAGTGTTGGGTGACCCCATAGACCTCCTGCAAACGCAGCCAAGTGCCTAGGGCCTTGGCGAAGGCCTGCAGGTTCGCTTCCAGATGCGCCGGGCTGACCAAAGCCAACAGTTGGGGAGAGGCCATCAGTTCATCCATGCCGCGATACAGCCAGTACTGGTGCAAGCGGTTGAGCTTGTCTCCATCACGCTGCCACGCGGCTCGTGAAGGTGCATCGACTTCGACGATTTCCAGTCGCTCACCTTTTCGCACGAAGCAGATGGAATCGTCGTAGCTGAAGGCGTCTGCAGAATGATCGATGAAGGCGCTTAACTCAACCTGCGCATCCAACAGTGAGACAAAGGCCTTGTAAAGATCGTGTCGAGGGCTGGGTGCTTCGTTGGATGGAAAAAGGAAAGGGGTGAGGTGATGCCTGAGCGAGACGGCAATGGCTTGATCGTTCAAGCGCAGGCTGTCAGCATCGCAGGTGGTGAGCTTCCACGCCAGCATGTCTTCAATGGCATCCCACACCGCGTGAGCATCAGGCTCATCGGGTACATATCGATCTTCTAGCAGGTCAGGCAGCAAACGCTCGAAGGCGTAGAGACTGGCATAGACCAGCAGGTCTAGGGCCGTCAGCGCTGCCAGAGGCCTGCGCAGGCGCTCGACCGCTTCTACGCGCACCTGTTGCGCTTGTCTGAAGATGCGGAAGAGGTCAACGAACTCGGACAGGGCGGCAGAATGTCCGTTGGCGAGTGCTTGAATTTCATGCCAGCGTGGTGAATCTTGCCGCAACACCAGCCCGGCATGGCGGGCTGCCCGCTGTAACACATCGGGGGCAATGTTGGCGACGTGGGCCATGATTTCCGGGGCGGCAAAGCGATCCTGCCCAAGGTAGCGGGCCAACGCCAGGCCGAGCGATTCCTGCTGCCAGGCATCCTGCGGAAGCTTGCGCAGAAAGCTGGACGCCCAGAATGCGGCGTGACGGTCCGCGCCACTCCATTTGCGCTTTCCCTGGCGAGCGGGCTTGCCATCCAGGAGCGCGCTGGCTGCGTGGTCTGCGGCTGTTTCGACGGGCAGACCTCGCTCCTGAGCCGCGGCGAACACCGTGTCGTAGTAGGTGCCGATCATCGGCCTAAGGTGAAAGGGGCATAGTGGATGCAAAGAGGGGTCTACTGTCGCCGGAATTCATTCTGCCAGCCAGCTCTTGGTCACGGCCGGTGCTCATGCTTTGCGGCGGCGTTTGTGTGTTGTAGGTTCTCATTGCGTCCCGGCGTACCGCCGTCGGGCTCTGCGGGCTGCGCCCCGCGCCCCGTGCCGGGTCGCGGCCATGCGGCTCCGATCCCTGACGCCTCCGGCCGAGGCCATGCCCCCGGCCTGCGCGCTGCGCTTGCCATTCTCACGCCTGCATATGTGGTTCGGCTGGCTTGCTGATCCCTTCATCCTTGCACACCGTTCTCGCCGTCAAGGTCTGCGCGCCCTGTGGGCGCTGGCGGCCTTGCGGCCGTCTTCGAACCTGTGACCGCTGCGCTGCGGCGTGCCGGTTCCGGTCTCGGGCAATCCCGCCCGATCACTGGAGTTGGTCATGCAGCACGATCTGTTTTCTTCCCTCGATTCTTTCCTGTCGGTGCCCGCCGGATCAGGCGGTTTGCTCATTCGCGACGTGGCCGGTCAGTACCGGCCGGCTGAGGCCGACGAGGTGCTGCTGGCGGCGCAGCGGCTGCTGGGTGCCCAGGTCCGCGGGAGCGACGTGATGTCCTCGCCCGCCGTGGTGCGGGAGTTCCTGAAGCTGCGACTGGGCCAGTTGCCGCACGAGGTGTTTGCGGTGGTGCACCTGGACTCGCAGAACCGCGTCATCGACTACGTCGAGATGTTCCGTGGCACGGTGAGTCAGACCTCGGTCTACCCGAGAGAGGTGGTACGCGATGCGCTCCTGCGCAACACCTGCGCGCTGCTGCTGGTGCACAACCACCCAAGCGGGGCGGCCGAACCCTCGCGGGCCGACGAGGCCCTGACGCAGACGATCAAGGCAGCAGCGGCGCTGGTCGATGTGCGGGTGCTCGACCACTTCATCGTCACAGACGCCAACGTCCGCTCCATGGCGGAGATGGGCCTCATCTGAGGCTGGGGCCTTCGGCCCCATCTTTTTCTTTTCGTTGATCAGCGCGCTTCGCGCGAGCGCAGGGGAGGGCAGAGCATGGCCGGTGTTCACCGGCGGCACAGGGAGCAGCGGCCCTTTCCCGTGCCCGGGGATCGCGGTCTGGTTTCCTTCCCGCTGCGCGGGAACGAGCCCGCTGGACGAACTGACGTTCGGGCCGGTCCCCGCCGCTGCGCTGTGGTCCCATCCCGCTCGCCAGATCGTCCCCCCGGTCACCCGCCATGCCCGATGCCGGGCCGCTGGAAATGCCCAAGACATCAAACCCCTGAAGTGATCGCAACGGCTCGAACGCCGCGCCAGTCGCTTCGCTTGGTGTCACGCCGTTCGCAGAGCCGCCGCTGCTCAGTTCCCCCGGCCGACTGCGCTTCGCTGGTCGCCCGAAGAGGCTCGGGCAGCGCGTGCGCCATCGGGCCCACCGCACTCCCCCCACGGCGCCCCCATCCACAGGTGAGGGGGACTTGTGGGGGGATCTTTCAGCGGTGGGCCAGGTGACTGGCTCACTGCTTCGGCTGCAAGTTTTCCCCATCCCCCACCCCTTCCCGAGGGAAGGGTGTTGGCGCCGATTCAAAATTGAGCCACCGTGCCGATTGAATTTTGAGCCAGGGCTAATGGCCAACCTGTGAAGGTCGGCTGTGGATAAGTGTAGTGCCTTGGGTCGGTTTTGGTCTCCTTGGTGATCGAGCTCGGTGGTCGTCCGTTGAGGGCAAGCCGCGCAGGGCGAAGCCCGTAGCGGCTTGCCCTTGAACCGCTCAGAACGGCTCAGCCTTCTTGGCCTGTTCGCGTGCCTTGATGCGTTTCTTGGCCACGGCTGTGCTGTGCATGAACCTGTGGGACTCGTTGCCCGTCTCGACGATGTGGCAGTGGTGCGTGAGTCGATCCAGCAGTGCCGTGGTCATCTTGGCGTCGCCGAACACGCTGGACCATTCCTTGAAGTCCAGGTTGGTGGTGATCATCACGCTGGTCTGCTCGTAGAGCTTGCTCAGCAGGTGGAACAGCAAGGCGCCGCCTGCCTGGCTGAAGGGCAGGTAGCCCAGCTCATCAAGGATGACCAGGTCCATGCGCTGCAAGCTCGCTGCGATGCGGCCTGCCTTGCCTTGGGCCTTCTCCTGCTCCAGTGCGTTGACCAGATCCACCGTGGAGTAAAACCGCACGCGTGAGCCATGGCGCGTGATGCCCGCCACGCCGATGGCCGTGGCCAGATGCGTCTTGCCCGTGCCGGGGCCACCCACTAGCACCACGTTGTGCGCCTGCTCGGTGAACGCCATGCTGGCCAACTGCTCGATGAGCTTTTTGTCCACGGGCGAGCATTCGAAGTCGAAGCCCGCCAGGTCGCGGTGCACGGGGAACTTCGCCGTGTGCATCTGGTAGCTCACTGAGCGCATGGCCCTGTCCGTGACTTCCGCTTGCAGCAGGTGCTCCAGCAGCCAGCGCGAGCTCTCCAGCGTGGCGTGGCCGCCTTGCTTGACCAGGTCCTCCCAGGCCCCGGCCATGCCGTACAGGCGCAGCTCTTTGAACTCCTTGTCCAGCTCACGCATGATCGGCCTCCTGCATGTCGCTGCCAGCGCGCAGGCTGTCATAGCGCGCCGTGTCGGCCAGGGGTGTCTGGCTCACTTGCAGGTTGGTCGCAACCGTCTCGGGCAGGGGCTGCGCTTGCAGGCGGCCGAGCACGTTGATGACGTGCTCGGTGCTCACCCGCCCCGATGGCGGCGCACTCTCCAGGGCCAACTCCACCGCCACCAGCACGGCGTCCAGCCCTTGCTTGGGCACCTCGGCCAGTACCTGCGCCATCACCCTGTCGCCCCCCTCCTGGTGCAGCAAGCCTTTGCGCATGCGCTGCAATGGCTCGGGCAGGTCTGCAAAGGGCGCGCCGTTGCGCAGCGCGCCCGGCTTGCGCTCGATCAGCGGCACGTAATGCTGCCAGTCGTAGCGGGTCTGGTTGCGATCGCTCAGGCGCTCGTGCGTGGCCACCATAGCATCGCCGGCCACCACCACGATCTGCGCCGGGTACAGGTGTGTGCTGACCATTTGCCCCGCCC
>NZ_AUEX01000050.1:0-6688 GCF_000426205.1 Acidovorax sp. JHL-9 | reverse complement strand
TGCGTATTTCGGACTTCTTGGACATCAAGTTCGACATCGTTGACACCGTGTTCGGCACCGCAGTCAGTGAGGTACTTTTACCTCCCTCGAGAACACCCAGCGGACCATGGATTGTTGGCTACTCAATGGTTGTGCTGAGTGGTGTCCTTGATCCTGCTAGGCGCCGCAGGCTTGCCTACACCTCGTCGCTGGCCGCCCCAACTCGCTCTGCCTTCCCAGGCGCAAAGCCAGGCCTCTGCTCTGGCCGTGGTAGGGGTGAGCAGGTGCACTGATCCCCCAATGGCCTGCGCCACATCTACCCCTTTGTCCCCATACAGAACCCGTAGCAAAGCGGGCAGCACTCGGACTTCACCCTTGCGACCAGCAGCATCCAGCTGTTGCGACAGAGCAGGCCGGCGCTCCTTCAACCAGTTGCCAAGTCCTGATGGCGGCACCATGACCGCCAAGCTGAACTCGGACTCGTGAAACTGCCATTCCTCGGCGCTCACCAGACGGCTCAGTTCATTCTCAAAAGCGAGGCGCAACCGCTGTACCTGTTTGTGGGTGGCCACGGCGCAAAGTGGAGCACCTTCCCTGCCCCGAGACGTGGAGTTGGTGGAATGGTTCTCGCACACGCCGCGCGAGCGCTGCGGCAGCCAGCAGTACCGACAGAATGCGTAGAGCGGCGTAGCGACTTCTTGTGCGCCCACGTGTGGATGTGCCTTGGGCAGGCCCAGCACGTCAGCCATCCGCGCGAATGACGCCAATTCCAGGTGAGCAGGAAACTCAACCTCGCGCGGTGGTCGAGTGGTGTGCCGCACGAAGATGCTCACAACAGCTGCGCTTGCCCCGAGCTGCTTGTCAGTGCCACCACTGGCGGTAGCAAGGTTCGCGTAGAGGATCCAGAGGCTATCCCAACTGGTCTGCCCCCGTAGATCAAATAGTGACTTGTGCACGTCCGGCAAGAGCGGCAGCAAGCGTTCGCGCAGCAGGCCGATGACCATGGCTGGGTTCACGGCCTCATCGCCGAAGGACGTGTATCCATCGAGCAGAACGTCCAGGAAAGCTCGGGGCATGGGTGGCGGCACTGCGTCGTCGAGGTACAGCGGCATTTCAAGTGTCCAGATAGCCCAGTAGTTTGGCCTGATCGACTTTCGTACGATGGCCGATCCCCGCATTCGGCGTGCCGATCCAAGTGTCGAGCTTGCCGTTTTGACGGCCCAAACGTTTCTTTCGGCGACGTGGACACTTGTTTCGGCAACGTGGACGGGGATATCGACAACGCGCGCAATGTCGATGGCATCGCGCCGTCATATCAACAGCAACCAGGAGCCTCACCGAGCAAAAAAACTACACGTCCAGAAACGAAAAAGCCCGAGTTGCAGCTCAGGCTTTTTGTCCGGCCGAGGCCAGCAAGATTTGGAAAGATCTCGTGGCATGGAGTATCGGTCGCAGCGTTCGGCACGTCAAGTGCTGGGCGTGCTGGGCAAACTCGTCCTTGCAGCGCGTCCTCCCGCGCTGCGCAAGAAGTGAGTCCATGCGCATTCCAATTCACCTGCAGCGCGAAATCGCCCGCCTGCATTACTACGATCCCAACAGTTCTGACCGCGCCATCGCCGGCACCGTGGGCATGTCGCCTTCCACGATCGGCAGCTTCCGCCGAATGCTGCGAAAGCAGGGGCACGAATGGTCAGCGATCGAGCCGCTTGACGACGATCAGTGGCGAGACACCCTGGGCACGCGCGATCGCTCCATTGCGCAGCGGAAACCTCTGCCCGACTGGCAGTGGGTGCACACGGAAATGCAACGCCCCGATGCGACCATGGAGCAGCTGTGGCGCGAGTGGAGGGAAACATGCCCCGAAGGGGTGGCCTACACCCAGTTCGCGGTCGGATACCGGGCCTGGAGAAAGAATCTTCACGTAGTCATGCGCCGAGTACACCGGCCAGGCGACAAGTTGTTTGTGGACTTCGCTGGCAGGACCGTGGAGATCCGAGACCCTGCTGGCGGCCCCTCTCGGTTTGCTCAAATCTTCATCGCGGTGCTCGGCTACTCCAACTACACCTTTGTGCACGCCGTCCCCACCCAGACGACTGGTGACTGGGTGCAGTGCCACGTCGAGTGCTTTGAGTTCTTGGAGGGGGCACCGTGCTGGGTGGTCAGTGACAACCTCAAGGCCGCTGTCTGGCGCCGCAGCCGCGATGAGTTGGTTATCAACCCGACCTACCGCGACTGCCTCCACCACTACGACACCGCTCCTGCACCCGCCAGGCCAAGGCGCCCAAAGGACAAATCCAAAGCAGAGGTGGGCGTGCAGATCGCGCAGCGCTGGATACTGTTCAAACTGCGCGATCGGGTGTTCTTCAGCATCGACGAGCTCAACAAGGAGCTGCGCCGGTTGAACCACGAGCTCAACGATCATCCGTTCAAGAAACTGCCAGGCTGTCGGCGCAGCAGGTTTGAAAGCGATGAACGCGCTACGCTCAAGCCGCTTGTGCAAAAGCGCTTCGAGTTGTGCGACTGGCGCTATCAAGTCCGCGTGGGCAATGACCACCATGTAGAGCACCTGCGCTGCTTTTACTCAGTTCCCTCCCAACTGGCTGGCGAGCGCGTCGATCTGCGCATCACCGCGTCCATGGTGGAGGTGTTTCGAGGTGGCCGCCGGGTAGCGTTGCACGCGCTGCTCACTGAGCCGGGCAACAGCACCACGCTTCCTGAACACCGGCCTGTGGCCCACCAGCGGGTTCTGGAAGGCGAGCCCAAGGCGCTGATGCAATGGGCCACTGCGGTGGGCGTCAGTGCTCAGGAAATGATCGGCTACCACCTCAACGAGCGGCGCGATCCCGCAAATGGCATGCGCGCTGCCCGACGCATGCGAGATCTGGCGCGGGACCATGGCGAGGATCGCTTCGAGTCCGTCTGCCGCTACGCACTCCCGCTGAACATCACTTCGCTGCGCAGCATCACTTCGATCCTGACCAACCAGGCGGACCTGCGGCCCCGTCCTGCCACGCCACCGCCCCGCATGGAGCACGACAACCTGCGCGGCGCCCAATACTTCGGAGATTAAACATGAGCACCAATACCCAGAACTTGAACAAGTTGCGCGAACTGCGCCTGAACGCCATGGCGACAGCCTATGAACTCCAGCAAGAGCAGGCCAAGCTGCAACAGCTTGCGTTTGACGATCGCTTCGGTTTGCTTCTTGAGTCGGAAGTCTCCACCCGGAATTCCCGCAAGCTCAACCGCCTCGTGAAATCGGCCGGCTTTCCGGAAATTGCCGCATTTGAAGACTATGACGCGCGTGCAAGTCGAGGGCTGGACAAGGCGCTGATGTCAACGTTGGCCAATTGCAGCTGGATCGCGCGAAAGCAGAACCTCATGATCCTCGGGCCCACGGGTGTGGGTAAAACCTGGCTAGCGTCGGCGTTCGGCCACCAGGCCTGTCGGCTGGGCATGACCGTGGCCTTCTACGTGGCCAACGACCTCTTCACCAGCATCGGTCAAGCGGTGCTCGATGCCTCGCTGCCAAAACTCAAAACGGCCCTCTACAAACCCAACCTGCTAATCCTTGATGACTTTGGAATCGGGGAAATGTCCCCAACCGCAGCGCAGGTCTTGCTCGATGTTGCCGACCGGCGCATGCGCACGGGATCTCTGCTTCTGACCAGTCAGTACCCCGCGGACACTTGGCACGGTTTCTTCCCAGATCCAACCGTCGCGGATGCGGTTCTTGATCGCGTGGTGCATCAAGCTCATCGGGTCCAGCTGAAGGGCGAATCGATGCGCAAGATCAGAGGGCGAGCTGCTCTGAATCCTGGCTGATAAGGTCGCGCTTTCCTGGTCGTTACCTTGCAATGGGGCGGCCTGTTCCTACAGCTGCAGAGCGGCTGCAGCCATCGCAAAACTGAGCCAAGCTGGCGTTCCCATATTGATAGGTAGCCGATCGCCAGCTCCAAGGCTAGACTTCAGGAATCGGCCATTTGCTGCCGTTTACGCAGGCAGCTTCCTGGCATCGCCTCCAACGACGTGGTGCTGGATGTAGCCGCAAACTGGTCAGAACTTGGGGATGCGCACGGTCTTGCTGATCATGGCCGTGCCCGACAGCGCGAACAGCAGGCTCATGGGGTGCAACTGCCAGGGCCCAAGTTGCCATACTCCTCCCCACAGTTGCGCTCCCAGCGCTCCCTGCCAGGCGGCCCATGACAGCAATGCAGTGAGGATCACGCTGGTGGGGATCGGCGTGCCTTCAAAGTAGGCCACCTTGCCCGAGTCGGTGGTCAGGTGTTCGGCCGTGACGTTGAAGCGCGCCAACCGGCTGACGCCGCAGCAGACGAAGTAGCACAGGATGACGATGTCCCAACCGCTCTGCAGCCCCGCGGCAAAGCCCAGCGCTGCCGGGCCGACGCCGAAGGAGATGACGTCGGCCAGCGAATCGAGCTCCCGGCCCAGCGGCGAATGCTGGTGACGCCAGCGCGCCACCTTCCCGTCGAAGACGTCGAAGACGAAGGCCAGCGGTGTCATTGCGGCCGACAGCAGAAAGTGCGTAAGCGAGCCGCTGGCCATGTACATCATCGCCAGGAACACAGACAAAACGCCGCAGGCGGCATTGCCCAGTGTGATGAAGTCGGCAAGATGAAAGCTGCGGATCATCGCGAAGCGGCGTGGCGTGGGGGTTGAGGGCGCCATAGCAGAGTCTCCCTAGTTGCTCAATGTTTGAACGTCAGCTTCGACACGTTGGCATCAAGAGCTCGAATGTCCCTGATGGGCCCGAAGCGGACTCCTGGCTAAGCCCGCCAGGTTCCAATTCCAGCATGCAGAACTTGAAAGGAATCGGGGTGTAGCAAGAACACATAATGCTTGCCACCGCCCGCAAGCGGTTCTGGCTGTTTCTCGGAGGTCCAACAGCTCACAACCAAGACCGAGTTTTCGGTCAAGAGCGCCTTCAGTAGCTCTTCACGCGTTGTGTCCGTCAATGAGCGCATACGCCCGATGAGGTTCACGGCCTCAACGGACACATCAGTCGCACAGTACGCATGCGCAGTTGCTTGTGCCCACAACGGATGGTACGAGGCCGCCCTCGACGCCCGAGTTTCGACGTCAGGCGATACCGATTGCATCACGCTTACCTCCGAAAAAGGAATGGCTGTTTCTGGCCGATTGGTGAAGTCTAGCCGGCCGCGCACCTGCCCGGCAAACCAACATGGCAACTGGGCGCCGCAGCGTCAACGCCTACTGGCAGCACATTGTGCGTGTCCACGAGTGTCGAACTGGGTGTCCATCTCCCGCCGTTCCCGCTGTCCAAGAGAAACCGAAATGAGTGTCCAGCAGCGACCGAAATACGCAGCTCACGCAGGTCGACGGCTTTCGCCCCGCCGCCCGCCACCACAGTGACGTCCTCGATGCCGATAACTCCGAGGATGAGCCGAAGGTATTGCGTCGCGATGTCGCGATCCTTTATTGGCGATCCCTCGGAATAGACGCCGCCAGAAGCCATCAACAAGGTCGCCTTCTTTCCTTTGACAAGACCCCGCCCGTCAAAGCCGAGCGTCATGCCCTTGCGTACGATGTGATCCACCCATGCCTTAAGCGAGGCCGGGACGTTGTAGTTGTAGACCGGTGTCGAGATGACAAGGTGCTCAGCCACAAGGAGTTCGGCGACCAGTTCATCGGACAGTCGAAGCTCCTCTTTCATCGCTTGCGATTGATCTGCGGGCGGTGTGAAGTAGGCTTGGAGCCAAGGCGCTGTAACGAAACAGAGCCCGGGATTGGCGAGATCGCGATGCACGATGTGACCTTCCGGATTCGCAGTGCGCCATGCCGTAAGGAAGCGTTGGGTCATTTGACGCGAGACGGACCGGTCGCCGCGTGGGCTGGTCTCGACAACGAGAAGCTTGTTCATCTGAGGGTTCTTTCTTTCGGAATGGGTGAGCAATACACGGGCTGCCGCTGGATGGGCTGAAAAGCTTCAGCAACTGCCGCGCAGAACTACAAGTGGAGTCGTAGCAGTAATTTAGGGGCCGAAATGCTTCACCGGAAGCGATGAAAATGTGATACTTTTAATCAGTTTTGGAGATGGACAATGATTGGAAGTCTCACCCTCGACCAGTTGCGCGTCCTCGTGGCCATTGCCGAGGCCGGCAGTTTTTCAGCCGCCGGCCGCGAACTTAGGCGTGCGCAGTCGGCGATTAGTCAAGCCGTCAGCAATCTCGAGGCAATCCAGGGCGTTGAACTGTTTGACCGCCGAGGGCACCGACCGCGCCTGACTGATGTGGGGCGTGTACTGGTCGATCAAGCTCGGTCGGTGCTCGCAAGTGCCACTCGTTTCGAGGCCATTGCAGCCAGTACGCGCGCGGGTGTAGAGCCAGAGTTGACGATTGCGATCGATCCCCTGGCCCCGATGGCCAGGTCAAATTCCCCCACCCTTGGCCACCCCAAATTCCCCCAGGCAGGACGGTCGGATTATGACGACTCGGGTGTGACGGCGATGCGTGCAGCGGCCTCCTTGAGGCGGAAGCTCTTGCCCTCGAACTCCAGCATCGCGCAGCGGTGCATGAGCCGATCCAGGATGGTGCTGGCCATGGTGGCGTCGCCGAGGTATTTGCCCCAGTCCTGCACCACGCGGTTGGACGTGATGAGAACAGCGCGGCGCAGCTTGTAGCGCTGGTGCACGATGGCCTGCAGGACTTCAGCGGCATGCTCGCTGATG
>NZ_AUEX01000049.1:0-7218 GCF_000426205.1 Acidovorax sp. JHL-9 | reverse complement strand
TAGGGAAGGTCTGCAAAACCTCCCTCCCGTTGAACTGGCAAACGGCGTGAAGTGAGGAGAAGATAGGGGCATGAACCAAATCACGCTGGGGCTGGACCCCCTCCACAAGAAGACGCGCAAGGAAGTGTTTCTTGAAGAGATGAACAAGGTCGTGCCATGGCATGCCCTGGTCGCGCTCATCCAGCCGCACGCCCGCGGAGCGCACCAGGCGCTCGGTGGACGCCCACCGTTTGCGGTGGAGACCATGCTGCGCATCCACTGCCTGCAGCTGTGGTGGAACCTGAGCGATCCGGCGATGGAAGAAGAGCTGCACGAGCGCCCCTTGTACCGCCGCTTTGTGGGCCTGGACGGCGCCGCGCGCCTGCCTGATGAGAGCACCATCCTGCGCTTTCGCCACCTGCTGGAGAAGCACCAGCTCGCCCCTCAGGTGCTGGGCACCATCAATGCCGGGCTGGCCCATCAGGGCTTGCTGCTCAAGACCGGGACCGTGGTGGACGCCACCATCATTGCCGCGCCCAGCTCGACCAAGAACAGCAGCGGTGAGCGTGACCCCGAGATGCACCAGACCAAGAAGGGCAACCAATGGCACTTCGGGATGAAGGCGCACATTGGTGTGGACGCCGATTCGGGCCTGGTGCACAGCGTGGTGGGCACGGCGGCCAACGTCAACGACGTGACACAAGCCGGCGCGCTGGTGCATGGAGAAGAGAGCGATGTGTTCGCTGACGCGGGCTACCAAGGTGTGGCCAAGCGCGAAGAGACGCAGGGCATCGAGGCGAACTGGCACGTGGCCATGCGCCCGGGCAAACGCAAGGCGCTGGACAAGAGCACACCCATGGGCGAGATCATGGACAAACTGGAGCAGGCCAAGGCGCGCATCCGGGCGAAGGTGGAACACCCGTTTCGCGTGATCAAGCAGCAGTTTGGTCATGCCAAGGTGCGCTACCGAGGTCTGGCCAAGAACACGGCGCGCCTCACGATGCTGTTTGCGCTGAGCAATCTGTGGATGGTGCGCAAACGACTTTTGAACATTGAGCGGGGATGAGTGCGCCCGCATCCCGGGCGATGCCCTGCGAGGCAGGTCAAAACGGCCGCAGAAGGCCGAAATCCGCCTTCAAAAACCATCGGTATCCGCCTTCCATGTCGTCATCTGAAAATCGACGACTCAGCTCACGCTGCGGCGGGGGTTATGCAGACCTTCCTTAGCTTCATTCCGCTTGGCGAGCAAGAGAAGAGAACTCGCCGCTCCGGCAGGAAGCGTTTTCCGCACCACTCCAAGCGAGCGCTGGGGCACTGTACGGCGCTCGGCGTGTCCGATAGTCCGGAATACATCTCCTATCGTCGCCGCGAGGGATGTGGCTCGCGCAGTTCCCCAGCGAAAAGCCGTCCAGGCGCACTAAGGATTGATCGGCACAGTGATGTGGTACCGACCGTCGCTGGGTTGCTGTGGCTGCATTGGTCCGGTACTCCGAGGCTTTCCCCAAATGACAGGCCCTCAACGACTTCAAAGGTCAAGCTCTTCAAACTTGGAGGGATCGGCGTAACGTTTCACGTAAACGCAGCATGGAAGTGGCCTCGGCGCCGCCTGATTCCATCCCCGCGGACGCACCGAATTCATTCTTTGCAAAACAACTATCCAGAAGCTGACGCCAAAACGTTGAGCATGTCTGCGCGATGGCGTGTAAGCTGGCCACGACTGGCACTGCGCTGCGACAGGAAACCTTTCGCAATCAGACCGTCATGCCTACTCAACGTCTCTTTGCGAACGACTCTCACTTGACTTCGATGCCGCTGCACTGCTCTGCTGCTGGTCGTCTTGACGCACTTCTGAGTGAGATTCAAGCATGCCGCGTCTGCGAGGCGCATCTCCCGCTGGGTCCTCGACCCATTGTGAGAATCTCACCGTCCGCTCGCATCCTGATGGTTGGTCAAGCACCAGGCCTTAAGGTTCACGAAAGTGGGATTCCGTGGCACGACGCAAGCGGGAAACGGTTGAGGGAGTGGTTGGGGGTCGAGGAATCGGTGTTCTATGACGCGCGCCGGTTCGCGATCGTGCCGATGGGCCTGTGCTATCCCGGTCGAGGCCGCAGCGGAGACTTGCCGCCACGTCCCGAGTGCGCGCCTCTTTGGCATGAACGCATCCTCTCCTCTCTGCCTCACATTCGACTGACTATCCTCATCGGGCAGTACGCTCAGGCGAAATACCTCGGTGAACGCAGGCAGGCGACCCTCACTGAGACAGTCGCAGCATGGAAGTCGTATGCGCCACAGTTCATCACCCTGCCCCACCCCTCGCCGCGCAACCAGAACTGGCTGAAGCAGAATCCGTGGTTCGACAGGGACATTGTTCCGATGCTTCGCAACCACGTGGCGGATGCGCTGGCATAGCCCGATTGCGGCTGCTATCGGTCTTAGCGCCTGGACTTACCACCAGTTTTCGCATTGGCTCCAAGTTCCTCCGCCTGCAAGGACTGCGGCGACCCTGCCCGAGTCGTTCAGCGCTATCCCTTGGGATCAGCAGGCGGAACTCGGTGCCCCATGGCGTGCCCCGCCTCTGTTTCAGCCTGGCATCAACACTCCATGTCCCGCGCGAGGCGCAGCCCACTGAATTGCCACCTGGTCGCGGGTGGAAAGAAATTGCGATAGGTGAGGCGCGTGTGGCCGCGTGGGGTGGCCACGCTTCCACCGCGGAGAACAATTTGGCCGACCATGAACTTCCCGTTGTACTCACCGATAGCTCCTGGCCATGGCCTGAATCCTGGATACGGATCAAAAGAAGAGCGTGTCCACTGCCAGACATGACCTGTTAGCTGTCGAATCTCCGGCAACCGTGCCGCCGATTCCCATTCAGCCTCTGTGGGCAGTCGCGCACCGCTCCATAGAGCAAAGGCAGCAGCCTCATAGAAGCTCAGCTGGCTCACTGGAGCTCCAAGATCCATCGGCTGGACTCCGGCAAGCCCGAACACCTGCCACCCCTCGGCCGGCGCGCTGGAGTCTCTTGGCGCAATCCAGTAGGCGGGCATTTGCCAGCCATTAGACTGAACCACCGCCCAGCCCTCGGACAGCCACAAGGCGGGAGTTTTATAGCCACCGTCGGCGATGAAGTCGACATACTCTGAGCAAGTGACCAAGCGGTCGGCAATTTGGAATGGCGCCAGCCAACAACGATGTCGCGGGGTTTCGTTGTCGAACGCAAAGGTTCCGCCTGGGTGACCGACCTCTACCAATCCGCTCGGTCCATCCAGCCATTTAACCTGTGAAGGAGTTTGAAGGCGAAGTGGCCCCTCTCCAGAGGCTCGAAGTGCCGGGAGCATCGGATTGCACGAGAGCAGGTGTAGGGCGTCCGTGACAATGAGCTCTTGATGCTGCTGCTCATGCTGCAGACCAAGAATAATCAGCGGCCCCACAGACTCGAGGGTTTCGTTGTCGGCCTCCTCTATGAGCCGAATGACAGCGGCGTCGACGTGCTCACGATACCGGTGCACTTCCCGCAGTGCTGGACGTGTGAGAAGCCCTCGCTGGGCCCTCGGATGGCGGCTACCCAGGGACTCGTAGTACGAATTGAACAGGTGCAGATAGGACGCGTTGAAGGGCTCGCATGATGTGTGAGACATCAGGACCACGGCCTCGAAGAACCACGTGGTATGCGCCAGGTGCCACTTCGTCGGACTCGCGTCTGCCATTGACTGTGCGCACTGGTCCTCCACGCTCAGGGGACTCGCCGCACTCAGAGTGGCTGCGCGAACCAGTGCAAAACGGTTCGCAAGAGCTGCGCGATCTGTCGCGTCAGGAATGAGAAAACTCGCGGGAGAACACGCGCGAAGTAAATTCCTGGTCATGAGCCCCGGGGTCCTTTTTTTTATGAGCGTGCCCGGCGTTCAGAGCAGCCAGGTGATTGACAAAACATGGACATATCGACGTCTTCGTCCATTGTTCTGACCGCACATTGGCCGCAGTCGCTATGAGCAGGCCCCCTCGTGTGAATAGGTGGCTTCGTCGTCGCAGGAGGGAGAGGGAGTGGGAGTGGGTTAGCCAATGCTGATGCGCAGAATGTAGGCGGCGCGCATATCAGTCGGCGCTGTATTCTTGGTCGCTGCCAATCGGGACACGTTGCGCGGACAAAACTGCAAAGTATCCGTCCGGGTCAGTCCAAAAGCCGGTCGTATTCCATCCTCCCGCCCTGAGCAGCAAGCGAATGTCCCGTACGGTGTACTTGTAGCTGTTCTCGGTATGAATGGTTTCGCCCTCCCGCATGGAGAAGCTGCAATCGGCTACGCGAAACTGCACGTCGTATCGCGCGCGAAGATGCATCTCTATCCGGGATAGCCCTTCATTCCACCGCACCTCGTGCTTGAAGGCAGACACCGGGATGTCGCCGCCGAGTTCCCGGTTGATGCGGTGCAGCAGATTGAGGTTGAACCTGGCGGTGACTCCCTGCGGGTCGTCATATGCCGGCAGGAGGATCGCCTCGTCCTTCAGCAGATCGACCCCCAGGAGCAGGATGGAATCATGGCCAAGGGCGTCGCCAAACGTCCGCAGGAGGTTGACTGCGGCCGCTTCGCTGAGGTTGCCGAGGGTAGATCCCGGGAAAAAGCCGATGCCACCTCGCTGCAGGACCGTATGCGGCAGCTCCATCGGACGCAGAAAGTCCGCCTCGACAGGCCGCATGGGAATATGCGGGAACTGGGCCTGCAAAGACGCAATGGATTCGCGCAGGAATTCGCCGGAGATGTCGATGGCGATGTACTCCGAGACCAAGGCGTTACCAAGCAGCACGGAAGTCTTGGTGGCGGAGCCCGCACCGAACTCAACGAGCACCTTGTTGTGCCCCAGGAGTGGGACGATCTCACGGATGTACGTCGACAGAATCGTACGCTCGCAACGGGTTGGGTAGTACTGCGGCAGCCGAGTAATGTCCTCGAACAGCTTTGAGCCTTCTTGGTCATAGAACCAGCGCGGAGGAATGGCCTTGTTAAGGCTTCCCATTCCACTAAGCACATCACGCAGAAGCCCGAGATAGGAGTTGGCGGCGGGCGCTACTGTGGGCGCAGGGAAGGAGGGGTTTCTCATCAAACGGAAAGGCAAATACTGACTCACACCATCATCCAGTCGATACGTCTGACGATGCTTGAATGGCTCCATACCCGGAGAAAAAGCGAAGGCTACAGCTACTGTGTCTCCATAACTATTCTTCTCCGATGACCCCACACGGGTCAACATGCCAATGTGTCCGGACGTCCGACAAAATGAGCCAGGGAACCTGAAGTGGTCATTCAGTGGGAGGCAGGACTGATTGACGGCTGGCCTTGATCGTCGATACGTACTGAGTTCACGGCCAGCGTCCGATAGTCCGGAAAACGTTCCCCATCGTCTACGCAAGGCCCGTAGTTCGCGCACTTCCCAACAAAAAAGCCATTCCAGGCACTACATTGGAACGACTCTGACGTAGAGAGGAGTCACTTTCAGTGACCCCTCCAAGAAATTTGAACTGAGATGCCGATCGAAGTTGATTTGATTGCCGTCAAAGAATATGCCTGCACGCGTGTGCCGACCCAGAATGGCGCAGTGGCGCTGATCTGAACATCTGCTTGAATTCACACTGGAGACATTGACATGAAAGCCACATGGAACGGCGCGGTGATTGCGCAGAGCGACGACACGGTGGTCGTTGAGGGGAACCACTACTTTCCCGACAGTTCGCTGAACCGCGAATATGTCACCTTGAGCGACCACAAGAGCAGTTGCCCTTGGAAGGGCCTAGCCAGCTACTACTCACTCAAAGTGAATGGCGAGACCAATCCGGATGCGGTCTGGTACTACCCCAACCCAAAGCCTGGTGCCGAAATGGTGAAAGATCGAGTCGCCTTCTGGAAAGGCGTGAAGGTCGAAGCGTAGGACAAGCTGGACGAGGCCATGGATGCATCGTGTCAGTGATGGCACGGATGCAGTTTCCATTTCCTGCTTTCACAAACGGCAGACAAGCTCCACGTTGCTCGCTCACGGTATGTTTTTTTGCAGTTACTCACGCCCCTTTTGGTAGTCCGGCTGCATGTGGTGGCGAACTCGCATCACCACCGGTTGCAAACATCGCAGCGTTGTCAGGAGTGGATGCAGGTCAGTAGCGACTACGAGTTGGTTTCCACCGCTACCGGGCCAGATCACTCTGATCCTGACTAGCTTGCACCGCGCGTGGTCGGATTACACGGCAGCAGTGGCCTCGGGCAGCTTGGCAATCACTTTGATCTCGAACTGGAATCCATACAACCAGGTTACGCCAATGGCTGTGAGCGTGGGGTGCGGAGCCTCACCCCAGTACTCCCCCACCACCTCCCAAATGGTTTCGAACTTTGGCTCAGGATCAACGATGAACACGGTCACGTCGACCACGTCTTTGAACGTGCAGCCTGCGGCCGAGAGGATCGCGTTGAGGTTGTCGAAAGCGAGCCTTACCTGGGCTTGCAATTCGGGTTCTGGCGAGCCATCGGGCCTACTGCCCACCTGCCCTGAGACGAATAGAAAGCCGTTGGACCGGATCGCAGGTGAGTAACGGTTCTTGTCATAGAGCGCCTGACGGCCGGCGGGGAAAACAACATCACGTGCAGACATGAGATACCTATTTGTTGGTGGGGATGGGTGGACTCTAGGCGATCACGGTCTTCAGATAAACAAGCAAGTCGCACAATGACTTTTTGCCATTTCCAAACAATAACCCCTGACATCAGGATCTCCGATGGACCGATTCGATGCAATGCAGGCCTTTACCCGCGTAGTGGAAGCCGGTAGCTTCACTAAGGCGGCACAGACGCTGCACATGAGCAAGACCACTGTGACGCAGCTCGTGCAGCAGCTGGAGGCGCGGCTGCGCGTGAAGCTGCTGAACCGCACCACGCGGCAGGTGAAGATCACGCCCGACGGCGCCGCGTGGGTATTTCGGACCAACGTGACCGCTGGTTTCGGTATCGTGACCGAGGATTTCGGCCCATCGTGACCGACTCCGTTGTCGGTTCATCGTGACCGGCCGTTTCGGCAACGTGACCGATCATTTCGGTCATCGTGACCGCCGTTTCAGCCCACGTTTTTGTGGGATCTGAAGCCAGGCGGTGCTGCGTAGAGAACTCAACCCGGGCGTCCTAACCTCGACGGCTTTTGCCTTCAGGAGCCGGATGCCCAAACCTCGAATTTCTCTACGCATGATCAAAGACGTTATCCGCCTGAAGT
>NZ_AUEX01000048.1:0-8169 GCF_000426205.1 Acidovorax sp. JHL-9 | reverse complement strand
AGGCGCGGTGCGCAGTGGATAGCCCGGCTATCCACAAGCGCCGCAACGCCGCAGACCGCCCGCAAAGACCGCTGCCCCAAGGGTTGGAGCGAAATCGGGCCGATGTACTTGGAGTGTTGGCGCCCCGGCTGCTTGCATGGGCACCAGCCCATGCGGCGCACCCGAAGCATCCACTCATCCCGATGGCACTCCAACGCGATTCCCTGCGAGATCGTAAACAGGCTCTAAAGAGGTGAGGTGGCTGCCGACGTGTCGCAAGCAATCTCGGCCATCAGGGCTGTCATTCGGTTGTCTTCACCGATTGCACCCTGCACCGTGAAGTGCACCGACGTGTGGCGCAAGCGTAGCTGCTCCACCAACACAGGCAGGTCTTCGCGTGCATGCTTGCCGGTACCCAGAAACATGGGTACCACCGTGATGTGGGTGGCCCCTTGTTGGGCAAGTAGGTCGGCAGCCTGTGCCAATGTAGGTTCACAAAGCTCGAGATAGGCGCATTGCACCAGCATTTCTGGGTGCTGCGAGCCAATGCGAGCAGCGACAGCCTCGATGGGAGCACGCCAAAGCGGATCGCGTGAACCATGCGAAAAGAGAACGATGGCCGGTGATTTTCGGGACATAGGATGGGGGGCGAAAGGTCAGCGTCGCAATACAAGCCACCCAAAGGCTGCAAGCGACAACAAGGAGTAAATCATTCCCGGAGCAGCCGCAGTGAGCCACGGGGACCAATTTTGTAGATTGCCTGCATAGCCAAACACATTGTTGAGCAGGAAGAAGCTGATACCCGCCATCACGCCGCCAAACACATAACCTGCGATGCCGCCCGCACGAAAGTGCAAGTAGGCAAAAGGCAATGCCAGCACCACCATCACCAGGCAACTCAATGGGTAAAAGACCTTGCGCCAGAACTCGATCTCATAGCGTTGGGCAGACTGGCCATTGGCATCAAGATGCCGGATGTATTGGAAGAGATCAAAGGTGGCCATGCGATCAGGTTTGAGCAGCGAAGCAGCAACCATATCCGCACTGATGCGAGTTGGCCATTGCAGCATCGGCGCCTGTAAGTGTTCAACACGGGCTTCTTCACCGCCTTGAAGGACAAAACTGCTGCGCCGCACCTGATGTAACTCCCAGCTTCCCTTGTGCCCAGGGGACGTGAAGCGTCCAGTTTCCGCATAGGTCTGCGACGCCAGCTGTCCCTTCTCATCAAACTCAAAAATGCGCACGCCCAGCATGCCGCCATCTGGCGTCAATGCGCGCACGTTCACTGCATAGGAATGCTCATGTTGACGTTCCTTGAGCCAGGCGCCGGTTGCGCCAGAGGTTAATCGGCCCAGGTGGCGTACTTTAATGAGCTGCGCTGCCCGTTCGGTCAGGGGGGAAATGTAGTCACCCACGGCAAACGTCAGCAGCACGAAGAATCCCCCGAGTGTCAGCAAAGTACGCAATGCTTGCCAGGGGCTCAAGCCACTCGTGCGCATGATGGTGAACTCAGAGCTTTGCGCCAGCCGCGCCATCACGAAAATAGTCCCTATGAGTACGGTAATCGGGAGCAACTCATACAGATGACTGGGAATGCTCAGGGCGACAAAGAGCAGCGCATGGGACAGTTGGTAGCCGTCAGGTCCCGCCCGTCCAACCCAGCGCAGCTCGTCCACTAGATCGAAGAAAAAAAACAGCGCCAGAAAACCCAGGGTCACAAATCCCACGGCAAGAAGGGCTTCGCGATGAATGAAGCGGCGAAGTACCTTCATGGGATCCTCCGTGCAGGCTGCAGGCGCCGCAATGTCCAGCGGTTGTGCCTTGCGGCCAAAATGGTCAGGGCAAGAACGAGAGTGCCACCGTGCAGGAAAAACATAAAGGCTGACAGGCTCAACTTTCCTGCTCCCACCCAGCTCTGTCCCAGCGTCATGAGGTTGAAGTAAACAACGAAGGCGAACAGGGCAAACATCAGGCTTCCGCTACGCCCGGCACGCGGGTTCACGCTGGCCAGCGCCAGACCCAGAACCACAAAATTGATGGCTGCCAGCGCGAGTCCCAGCCTCCAGCCCAGTTCTGCCTGGTAGGCGGGAATCGTCGATTGCATCAATAACTCATGCGTGGTGCGGGTTTTGACCGCGAGCTGTTCTGTTGCCGTGCCGGAGGCTGACCCTATGCGCGTGCCGTATTCGGCGAACTCGCTGATTTTCAGGCCATGTTGGTCCGTGGCGGATTCCAGCCGTTGCCCCTGGCTGAGCAGCGCAAAACGTTCGCCAGCGCGTATCTCCAGTCGGGCACTGCGGGCGGATGTCACCGACTCCTTGGTGCCGTTGCTGGTAGCAATGAAAATATTGTTACCTACCTGTGTGTCCGGGCTGTCCTTGTCGATAAAGAACACCCGGGTGCCGTTGGCTGATTCCTGAAACTCACCTGGTGCGATGCGGTCGATGTCGCTGCGTTGTTCATACCGGGTCTTGAGTTCCTGTATCTGCGCATTGGCCCATGGCCACACGCCCAATGACAGGATGGCAATGACCGCCATCACAGGCCACGCGAAGCGCAGCAAGGGGCGAAGCAGACTCACCAGACCCTGGCCGGCGGAGAACCAGATGACCATTTCGCTGTCCCGGTACATGCGTGACAGCACGCTCACCACGGCCATGAAAAGGCTCAGACTGAGGATGGTTGGGAGCTGCCCTAGCACCGTGAAACCCATGACCAGCATGACGTCGGAAGGATTGACGCTGCCGCGCGATGCCTGGCCCAGGGTACGGATCAGCATCATGGTCATGACCACGGTCACCAGCACGACGAGCGTTGCCCCAAAGCTGCGCGCTAGTTCTTTGCGAATGGATGAATCGAATAACATTGGCTCGAAGGAAAGCAGCGATTATGAACTTTGATCTGAAGACGCTGGCGCTGCCAGCAGCGGCAACTGAAAAATGCGATCTCCTGGTCGTATTGGTCCCCGAGGGCTTCAGGCCGGGGCGGGATGCCTTGTCGGTGCTCGTGGACCATGCACTCAAATGTGGCGATCTCGATACCAAGGCAGGAAAGAACCTGCAGCTCTATCTGGTACCGGCCTTGAGCGCACGTCGCGTTGTTTTGCTGGGGGCTGGCAATGGCTCGGCCCGTGCCGTTCGTCTTGCGCTGCAGGCCATCGCTGCAATTTTCAGGTTGCCCCAGGTCAAGCGTGCCGTGGTTTGCTTTGCTGGGGACGCCCAGGCAGGTGGAGTATGCGCTGCCGTGCAGGCAGTAGCCGATGCCAGTTATGTTTACACCACCACCAAGCCCAAGGCGGAAGCGCGCACCTTGAACCGGGTGGTGATCGGTGTCCCCCGTGCAGAGGCGGTTCGCGAGGCTTTTGCGCAAGGGGTTGGGCTGGTGGGGGGCGTTGAATTTGCCAGGGAATGGGGGAACCGTCCGTCTAACCACGCAACGCCGAGTCTTTTGGCCGAAGCCGCCAAGTCCCTTGCGGAGCAACCCCGCATCCAGTGCAAAGTGCATGGTCCCAGCGACGTGGCCCGTTTGGGCATGGGGGCATTCATCGCTGTCGCGCAAGGTTCGGAGGAGCCTTTGCGATTGATCGAGTTGCGATACAGCGGTGCGGGCAAGACCGAGGCACCGGTGGTGTTGGTGGGTAAAGGTATCACTTTTGATACCGGCGGCATTTCCATCAAGCCTGCTGCCGAAATGGATGAAATGAAGTTCGACATGTGTGGCGCAGCGAGTGTGCTCGGTGTGTTTCGTGCACTTGGAGAATTGCAACCTGCGATCAATGTGGTCGGCCTCATTCCCGCCTGTGAGAACATGCCGGATGGTCGGGCTGTGAAACCCGGTGACGTTGTTTCCAGCATGAGCGGTCAGACCATCGAAGTGTTGAATACGGATGCGGAAGGTCGGTTGGTTCTATGTGATGTATTGACCTACGCCGCGCGTTTCAAGCCTGCGGCGTTGGTGGACATCGCCACCTTGACCGGGGCCTGTGTGATTGCTTTGGGAGGCGTGCGCAGCGGACTCTTTTCCAACAACGACGCACTTGCCGCAGCCCTTTCTTCGGCCGGGGAGACGGCTGAGGATCTTTGCTGGCGTATGCCGCTGGACGAGGACTACGCCGAGGGCTTGAAAAGTAACTTCGCGGACATGGGCAATGTGGCGGGGCGGGCGGGTGGCTCTATCACCGCGGCGAAGTTCCTGCAGCGTTTTGTGGGAGAGCTTCCATGGGCGCACCTCGACATTGCCGGAACCGCATGGAAAGGGGGGGCCGCAAAGGGGGCCACTGGTCGGCCGGTAGGGTTGCTGGTGCATTACCTGCTGGGCCATGCGCAGCAGTTGTCTGCGCAGAATGCGAGGAAAGAGGTTTCACCCGCGCAGCCGGCAAAGCGCAAGGGCCGCTCAAAGCCCGACTGAGATCGGTATGACTGAAATAGCTTTCCACTTCAATGCGCCTGACAAACTGGTCTATGCGTGCCGGTTTGCACGCAAGGCGCAACGCAGTGGCGTACGGCTCCTGATCACCGGGCCTGCGGACATTCTGGCGGAGCTGGATGAAATGCTCTGGAACATGATGCCTCAGGATTTTCTGGCGCATTGCCGCAGCGATGCTGGGGACGAGCTTGTGCGTTTCTCCCCCGTGGTGCTCGCTCTGGATGCGCGGCAAGCACCGCATCGAGAGATGCTGCTCAACATGGGGGGTGCAGTCCCTGAAGGGTTTGGTAGCTTTGCGCGTTTGGTCGAGGTGGTGAGTGCCACGGATGAAGCGGATCGGCGTGGAGCGCGAACCCGCTGGCGCCACTATGCCTCGCGAGGGTATTCCATCACCCGCCATGATCTGGTATCGAAAGCTGACTGATGCATCTTCCTCCCAAGTCGCTCCCTCGTTTTGTGCCAACCCTCACTGAAGTGGTACAGGGGGTGGACATGCTCCCCGTTTCAGTGCCCCCGGCGGTCGAACCCAGCATTGCGAAACCCGCGCCATTGCCCCAGTTCGGGGTTTCGCCTCCTGCGGTGCCTGCGCAGCCGTTGGACGGGAATGCGGCGGGTAATTACGGTGCCCGGCCCATCCAGACATCCCCCCGCCCGGCATTGCCCTTGCCGCAGGGCATGGAAGAGTACATGGTGCACCGAGTGATGCAGCGCGTCGATGGGGTGCTGGATCAGCGGTTGCGTGAGGCGATTGCCCTGGTGATACAGGAGCAGACACGCTCTGTGCTGCCCCGCTTGCGTGAAGAGATTGAATCGGTGGTACGGCATGCGGTGTATGAGGCGGTGGCCGACGAATTGGTCAGTGGTGCTTCACCGCAGCCGGGGAGATGACAGGGTAACTCCCTGTGGTTTCCGGTGCATTTACGCGTGTTCCCTAGTGATCTGGCCCGTAAATTGCGATATGTTCGCCTGCGTTGAGACACAAAAATTATTCTCAGCGTTTATCTTTACTGGAGATTGATATGCAATTGAAGTTGAAACTGACCATGGTTGCTGCTATCGCGGCTGTTGCTGGTATGGCCTCTGCACAAGAGCAAGTGGTCAAGATCGGCCATGTGGCTCCGGTTTCCGGCGCGCAAGCCCACTACGGCAAGGACAACGAAAATGGCGCGCGCATGGCCATTGAAGAGTTGAACGCTCAGGGAGTCACCATCGGTGGCAAGAAAATCAAGTTCGAGTTGCAAGCCGAAGACGACGCGGCGGATCCCAAGCAGGGCACGGCTGCTGCACAGAAATTGTGCGATGCCAAGGTGGCTGGCGTCGTGGGTCACCTGAACTCGGGTACGACCATTCCTGCCTCCAAGGTCTATAACGACTGTGGCATTCCTCATGTCACGGGTGCGGCCACCAACCCCAACCTCACGAAGCCTGGCTACAAGACCACCTTCCGTATCATTGCCAACGACAATGCCTTGGGTGCTGGACTCGCTTTCTACGCGGCTGACACGCTCAAGCTCAAGACCGTCGCCATCGTTGACGATCGCACGGCGTATGGCCAGGGCGTGGCCAACGTGTTCAAGAAGGTGGCTGCAGAAAAGGGCATGAAGGTGGTGGACGAGCAGTTCACGACCGACAAGGCCACCGATTTCATGGCCATCCTGACGGCTATCAAGTCCAAGAATCCTGATGCCATCTTCTTCGGCGGCATGGATCCTCAGGGCGGCCCGATGCTGCGCCAGATGGAGCAACTGGGCATGGGCAACGTGAAATATTTCGGTGGTGACGGTATCTGCACCTCCGAAATCGCCAAGCTGGCTGCCGGTGCCAAGACGCTGTCCAATGTGGTGTGTGCCGAAGGCGGCGCATCGCTCGACAAGATGCCCGGCGGCAAGGCATGGAAGGCCAAGTACGATGCCAAGTATCCAGGCCAGTTCCAGGTCTATAGCCCCTACACCTATGACGCCACGCACCTGATCGTGGACGCCATGAAGCGCGCCAATTCGGTGGACCCCAAGGTCTATACCCCTGAATTGCTCAAGTCGCAATTCAAGGGCGTGACCTCCACGATCGCATTTGAGCCCAACGGTGAAATGAAAAACCCTGCCATCACCCTGTATGTGTACAAGGACGGCAAGAAGACCCCTCTGAACTGAACTCAGAGGCACCTTGGCAGCATCTTTGGTGCTGTCCACCTAGCAAAATGGCTTCCCGAAGGAAGCCATTTTTTATGGATGCCCGTTCAATCCACAACGGTGGAAACGGGAGGTTGCGCCAATACTCAGCGCCGGACCTGCAGTGCGCCTGGGTTCACGATATTCGTGGGCGTACCCTTGATGTAGTTCACCACGTTGTCGAAGGCCGCACCGAAATACAACTCGTAGCTGTCCTGCTCGACATAACCGATGTGGGGCGTGCAGATGCAGTTTTCCAGGCGCAGCAGGGCATGGCCTTGCAGGATGGGCTCGCTCTCAAACACATCCACGGCTGCCAAACCGGGGCGCCCGCGGTTCAGCGCCGCAATCAGGGCGTCGGGTTCAATCAATTCAGCGCGTGAGGTATTGACCAGCAGTGCGGTGGGCTTCATGCACGACAGGTCTTCCAGGGAAATGATGCCGCGGGTTTCATCATTGAGTCGCAGGTGCAGAGAGAGCACATCGCACTGCGAGAAGAACTCTTCCCGGTTGGTGGCCGCCTGGTATCCGTCGGACAGGGCCTGGGCGCGGGAGGCCTCACGGCCCCACACGCGTACGTTCATGCCAAAGGCCCGGCCGTAGCCGGCCACCAGTTGTCCAATACGGCCATAGCCCCAGATGCCCAGTGTTTTTCCTCGCAGTACGCTGCCGATGCAGAAGTTGGGGGGCATCGAGGCCGCCTTGAGGCCGGACTGCTGCCAGGCGCCATGTTTGAGATTGGCGATGTACTGGGGCAAGCGCCGCATGGCTGCCATCACCAGCGCCCAGGTCAGTTCAGCCGGCGCCACAGGTGAGCCCACCCCCTCGGCCACGGCGATCCCGCGCTCGGTGCACGCAGTCACATCGATATGGCTGCCAATCTTGCCGGTTTGGGCAATCAGCTTCAGTCGTGGCAGTTTTTCGACCAGCTGGCGCGTGATCTGGGTGCGTTCACGCACCAGCACGATGATGTCTGCATCTTTCAGGCGCACGGCCAGTTGCCCCTGGCCTTTCACCGTGTTGGTGTAGACCTTTGCTGAGTAGGGGTCGAGCCGGCTTGCGCAATGGAGTTTGCGCACCGCATCCTGATAGTCATCCAGAATCACAATATTCATCCCGCCATTGTGCCTTGGCGGGGGCTGCTCGGAAGTCTTGCCGCCCCCAGGCTCTCGAACAGAATGCAACGTTTTGTGGCACCCGTTGCGCCAGAGCTGGGGATGTGGACCTCAGAGCCTGTTGACGATCTCGCAGGGGATCGCGTTGGAGCGCCATCGGGATGAGTGGATGCTTCGGGTGCGCCGCATGGGCTGGTGCCCATGCCAGCAGCCGGGGCGCCAACACTCCAAGTACATCGGCCCGATTTCGCTCCAACCCTTGGGGCAGCGGTCTTTGCGGGCGGTCTGCGGCGTTGCGGCGCTGGTGGATAGCCGGGCTATCCACTGCGCACCGCGCCTTGCATCCCATCGCGCAAAGACCGCTGCGCGACCCCTGGGAGATCGTCAACAGGCTCTCAGTGGCATGTTTCGCAAGCTGCCATGCGCTCCAGCTCGGCGCAGACATCGGCCATACGGCCCGAAATGACCATGCGCCCGACCTC
>NZ_AUEX01000047.1:0-11899 GCF_000426205.1 Acidovorax sp. JHL-9 | reverse complement strand
ACACGAGCCTGGTCCTCGATGCACTGCTGATGGCACTGTGGCGCCGACAGCCGCATGCGCCGGTCATGGTTCATTCCGATCAGGGCTGCCAGTTCACCAGCCACGAGTGGCAAACCTTCCTGCGCGAGCACAACCTGGTCAGCAGCATGAGCCGGCGTGGCAACTGCCACGACAACGCTGTGGCCGAGAGCTTCTTCCAGTTGCTCAAGCGCGAACGCATCCGCCGGCGGATCTATACAACCCGTGACGATGCGCGATCAGACGTCTTCAACTACATCGAAATGTTCTACAACTCCCAGCGCCATCATTCGTCGGCGGCAGGACTATCACCTGTAGAGTTCGAGCAGCGACATTCCCAACGGCTCAAAGTGTCTAGATAAGCCGGGGCTATTCAACGGCACACAGTGATCCGCTGCGCAGAATTCAAAGTGGCCTGCTTGTTCTAGTCAGGCGAGTATGGCAATGACGTGGTTGGCACGTTGTCGGGGGTTGGCTTTCTCACACCCCTGCCGGCGACATCAGAATGACACCTCGTAGGATCACCACGCCGCCAGCCACCAGCATGAACACCTGCACGAAGCGGCGGATGGACTGCACCGGCAGCCGGTGGCGACTGTAAGATCCCAGGAACACGCCCAGCAGGCTGGCGGGCAGCAGCCAAAGGGCCAGGGGCAGCAGACCTTCCTGCAGAAACAACCCGCCCATCACAAATGACAACAGGCGGACCACCGAGCTGAGGAAGATCACGGCCGAGATGGTCGCGCGAAACGTTTCCTGGTCGGCCAGGCGGCGGGCTAGGTAGATGGTGTAGATCGGTCCACCGGTGCCGAACAGGGCGCTGAACACCCCGCCCACGGTGCCGGCCGGCGCGGCCCAGCCCGCGTGCAGGGGGCGAAACGCCGCGCCGAGGTTGCGCAGGTTGCGCCAGGAAATGATCACGATGAAAACGCCCAGGCCCACCAGCAGCCAGCCGCTGTGGAAGTGCACCAGCATGGTGGCACCCAGGCCCACACCGATGAGCATGAAGGGGAATATCTGCGCGGTGTCGCGCCAGGACAGGCGCCGCCAGGTGCGCAAACCCACGAGCGAGGTCGCCACCAGGTCGAGCAGCACCATCATCGGCACCGCGAATTTCAGGGGCACCACCAGCACCAGCACGGGCATGGCCATCATGGCCGCGCCAAAGCCAGTGAGGCCGAACACCGTGTAGGCCAGTACGACGGCGCAAACAGCCCACCAATAGTCAACTGTGCTCACGAGAGCCCCTCCCGAAGGCCCGGCGAGGCCGGGCGGCTGGCGAAAGAGGCGGCTAGGGCCAAGGGCCCGGGCCGCCCCGACGGCTCAGTTGGCCGTGATCTTGCGCACCGCCACCAGCTCTTTCCAGCGGGCGGACTCGCGGTTGATGTCATCGGTGAGCTGAGTCGGACCCACCACCGAGGACAGCATGCCTTGCTCGGCCAGGTAGCGCTTCATGCCGGGCTGCTCCATGGCCTGCTGAATGTCGGCGTAGACCTTGGCGGTGAGGGCCTTGGGCATGCCGGCGGGGGCCACCAGCGCGAACCAACCGGTGAACTCGAAGTTGGGCAGGCCGGCCTCGGCCACGGTGGGCACATCGGGCATGAGACCCGAGCGCTCGCGCCCGGTCACGGCCAGCGCCTTCACCCGGCCGCTCTTGAGCAGCGGCGAAATGGCGTTGATGTTGCCCACGGCCATCTGCACCGCGCCGCCCATCAGGTCGGCGTAGGCAGGGCCTTCGCCCTTGTAGGGCACGTGGGTTACGTCGATACCGCTGGCCTGTGCGAACGCCTCGCCCGCGATGTGCACCTGGCTGCCGTTGCCGGCCGAGGCCATGTTGAGCTTGCCCGGGTTGGCCTTGGCGTAGGCCACGAATTCCTTGAAGTTGTTGGCGGGCACGGCGCTGTTGATGGTGACCACCATGGGGCCGCTGGCCGTCTTGCCGATCAGCTCGAAGCTCTGCAGGCTATAGGGCAGCTTGGCGTAGAGGTGGGGGTTGACGGTGAACATGCTGCCCGAGGCCAGCAGCAGGGTGTAGCCGTCGGCCGGGGCCTTGGCCACCAGCTCGGCCGCGACCGCGCCGCCTGCGCCGGTGCGGTTGTCGATCACCACCGACTGCTTCCAGATCTTGCCCAGCTCATTGCCCAGGGCTCGGCCCAGCAGGTCGGTGGCGCCACCCGAAGAGAAGGGAATCACCACCCGCACCGGCTTGTTGGGCCAGTCGCCCTGCTGGGCCTGTGCCGCGGGCCACGCCACGGCCAAGCCAATGCCGGTCAGGGCCAACCATTTCAAGCCCGCTCGGCGCTTCGCCAAGGCTGGCGCTTCAAGGGCTTGGGGGCTGTTCATCTTCAGGTGGTTCATGCATGTCTCCAAGGGTGGTGTTGCCCAGCCATGACCCGGCGTTCTCGCTCTGTGTGCCATGGGCTGAGATGGGCCGTCATGCGTTCATGACGAAGGGGCTCGGCGGCGCGGGCGAGGTGCCGCAACGCTGAGTAAGGGGGCAGACCGCGCCGAGACCTCTTTGAGGGCCTCCAGCAAGAGCTGCGACAGATGCAGGCGCGGGTTGTCGCGCGGCACCAGCAGGCCCAGGCGGCGGGTCAGCGGTGGTGAGCCGAAGGGCAAGGTGCGGATGGACGAGGGGAACTCGTGCCGCACGCCACGCGAGGGCACCACCGAGCTGCCCAGGCCATTGGCCACCATGGCAATCACGCCTTCCAGGGTGTCGATCTCCATCACCGAGCGAACCGCGATCTGGCGCCGCAAGATCTCTTGCTGCACCAGGTTGCCCACGCGCGCGGCGCGGTTGAAGCGCACATAGGGCGTGGACTCCAGCACCTGCTGGTCGGTGTCGCCCTCGGTGTCGCGGTGGGTGATAACCACGCAGGGTTCGTCGGCGAACGGGAAGAACTCCAGCTCGCTGCGCGGCGCTTCGGGCTCGGTGACCACGGCCACGTCGATCTGCCGGTGGTAAACGGCTTTCTCCAGGTCGTGGGTGAGGCCGGTGGTGAGGTGGATGTCAATGCCCTGCCCTTGCTGGCGCAGGCGCTTGAGTGCCAGGGGCAGCACGCCGGCCACGCTGGTGTGCACGGCGCCCAGCTTGAGCAGGCCCACCGAGGCGTCGCGCTTGAGCGCGGCGCTCATGCTCTCCCAGTGGGCGATCAGCTCGCGCGCCCGGGCCACCAGCACCAGCCCACTGTCGGTGAGCACGGGCGGGCGGCGGCTGCGATCAAAAATCTGGATGCCCAGCTCTTCCTCCAGTGAGCGCATCTGCAGGCTGACGGCCGACAGCGACAGGCCGATGGCATGGCCGGCCTCGGCAAAGCTGCCGCGGTCGGCGATGGCAATGAGGGTGTAGAGCGTTTTGACATCCATGGCTTGGGGCTCGCGGGTTGGTGAAATGCCGCGTATTAGAGCCCCAACAAGCGGCAGGCGTTGCCGCCCATCACCTTGGCCAGGTTCTCGGGCTTGATGGGCAAGCGCTCGAACCAGCTTTTGTAGTCCTTGACCGGGCAGAACGGGAAGGAACTGGCGTAGAGCATGCGGTCGGCCAGGAAGCTGTCGGCCGCCTTCACGTATTCCTCCCAGCCGGGCATGCGCGAGAAATACATGTCGGGCGAGAGGTAGAGGTTGGTGCGCCGGAAGGCGATGTGCAGGATCTCGTTGACCCAGGGCCATCCACCGTGCGCCACCACCACCTTGAGTTGAGGAAAGTCGGCCAGCACCCGGTCGGTGCGGATCGGGTCGGAGTAGCTCAGGTCGGGGCCGGCTGTGCCGCCCACCATCATGATCACGGGCACGCCCACGTCTTCGCAGTGCGCATAGATGGGGTAAAGGCGGCGGTCGTCGGCGTACATGGGCACGGGGTAGGAGCCCGGCTCAATATTGATGAGCTTGAAGCCGTCGCGCAGCGCCTGGTCGATGGTGGCGCAAGCGCCTTTGCGCGAGGTGGGGTCGATGGAGGCCGCACCGATGAAGCGGCCCGGGTGCTCGGCCACGATGCGCTGCACGTCGGCATTGGGCACGCTGCCCAGGGTGCCGGCCAGGCGGCCCACCACCACGCCCTTGTGCACGCCGGCGGCGTCCATCTCTTGCAAGAGCAACTCCATCGACTGCTGCTGCGCCGCGGGCGAAGGCTCGAAGCCCACCGTGCGGGTGAAGCCATCGCGGCGCTCGCCGGCCGAGTACATCAAGGTGTCCAGGAAACCGCCCACAGGCGGGCGAAGACGGAAATCCACAATCATGGCTGGTCCCTCTGGCCGTGCGGCCTTACATCACTTCGTTCTGGCGGTTGTCGGTTTCGCCGTAGCGGTGCAGGGCCGGCGGCTTCAGGCCGGCGTAGAGCTGCTCGATGCCGGCGTTGATGGCCTCGCCGTGCTGGGCGAACAACGAGTTGCCCTGCACGTCGCTCTCCACGATGAAGGGGCCGAAGTTCTCCACCTCGAACATCCACATCGCCTGGGCAATGCCCAGCTCGTTGATCCAGTGCGCCGCGCGCACGCCCTTGATGCCGCGCCCCAGCAGCGCACCGGTGCCGTAGCCCACGGTGGTGAGGTACACCGCGCCGCGCGGGGCGAGCACGGTCTTGTAGTCGTCGGCGGGCATGCCGCCTTTGCCGATGATGATTCGCGCGCCGCTGCGGTCGATCCACGGGCCCAACCACTTCGAGAAGCGAAAGCTCGCGGTGGCGGTCACGGCGCCCACGTTGTAGCTGCCCTTGCCGTCTTCGGCCGCCGCCGGCGAGCAGTGGAAGTTCACGTTGCTGATCTCGGCCAGGTTCTCCACCGGCATGGGCAGGCCCTGGTCGAGCACCTTCTTGTAAACGCCCTCGCGGGCGGTGTAGACCACCCCGGTGAGGTACACCGCCGCTCCCAGTTCGAGCTTGGCGATGTCCTGCGGCTGGGCCGGCAATTGAAGGTGGAACACCTTCATCTCGTCATCGTTGGTGCGGTCTACCATTCCACTGTCTCCCGGCGCATGTAAGGGGTGAACCACTGCGGGTCCGTGCGGTACTCGATCGATCCGTCCGGGTGAATGCGGGCGGTGGCCCGGCGCGAGGACAGACAGAAGGTGTGCAGGCTGATGGGCATGCCGCCGGTGTGCGTGTAGCCCACCTCGATGTGGCAATCCACCACCATCTGCGAGCCCACGAAACCCATGGCGCCCATGCCAATCGAGTTGCCCAGCTTCTTCAGCTCCAGCTCTAGCTCGGCGATCTTCGGGTCGGGGTTGCGGTCGCCCACGGTGCGAAGGCAGGCCGCCTGCTTGCCCAGTTGCATGCAGGTGTCTTTCGAGCCGCCCAGGCCGATGCCCACGATGGCGGGCTGGCAGGCCAGGCCCCGCTTGCCAAAGGCAATCAGCGTGTCCAGCACGAAGCGCTTGATGCCGTCGATGCCATCCCCCGGGAACAGCATTCGGTAGTCGGTGCCGAACAAGCCACCCTTGTGCACGGTGGTGATGTCGATCCAGTCGGCCTCGGGCTCGAACGACCACTCGATCTCGGGCGCGTTGATGCCCACGTTGTTGTTGTGATCGGTGCGCCACAGCGGGTGCACCCGGTTCGGGCGCAGCGGAATGGCGGTGGTCGCGTCGGCCGTGGCCTTTCGCAGCGCGTGCTCCACGGCGATGAAGCCGGACTCGACCATGGCCTGGTTGCCCACCTTCACGTAGTAGCGCGGCACGCCGGTGTCGGCGCACATCGGGCGCCGGTCTTGGCTGGCGGCGTCCCAGTTGTCTTGCATGGCGTGGATCACGAAACGCGCCAGCTTGCCGGTCTCGGCCTTCTCCGAGGCCTTGATGCCTTGCTTGTAATCCTCGGGAATGTCGATGGCCGCGCGCTTCATGATCTCCAGCGCCGCTTCCTGCACTTTCTGAATGGGTATCTGCTTCATGGGGCTTTCTCAGTTCGCGACCTGGACGGGCGGGCGGCCCGCCTCACCCGAGATCAGGGATTCGCCGGGGCGCACGATGTCGAAGGACACCGGCACCATCTCCAGCGAGAGGTCTTCGCCATCGGCGCTCACGCGGGTGTAGCAACTGGTGTGCAGGTCACCCGCCTCGGGAAAATCTTCGCGGTAGTGCGCGCCGCGGCTGTTGTCGCGCGCCAGGGCAGACACCGTGATGACGCGCGAGATGTCAATCAGGCTCTCCACGTTGAGCCAGTCGTGCCAGGTGAGGTTGAAGCGGCGGTCGCCATCGGGCACGCCCATGTCGCGCAGCGCGCTGCGGTGCGAGCCCACGGTGGCCAGGCCGCGCTCCATGTCGGCGCGGTTGCGCAGCACGCCCACGTCGTCCCACATGGTTTGCGACAGCGCCTCGCGCAGGTCGTGAATGGCGCCGGCCGGGCGTGAGAACGGGTACTCGGCCCTGGCCACGCCTTGCTGGATGACGCGGGCGTCGGGGTCGCGCCAGCGCCCTTCCCTGGCCACGAAGGCCGCCATCGAGTCACCGGCAATGCCGCCGAACACCGTGCTGTTGGCCACGCCGTTACCGCCCAGGCGGTTGGCGCCGTGCACGCCGCCGCAGTCTTCCCCAGCGGCGTACAGGCCCGGCGAGGCGGTGGAGCCGTCGATGTTGAACTCCACCCCTCCCATCAGGTAGTGCGCTGTGGGCACCACCTCCACGCGGCCACCGGCCAGGTCGAAGCCGCAGTCGCTGCAGCGGTTGACCATGCCCGGGAAGGACTTTGCCACCTTCTCGGGGCCGAGGTGGCTCATCTGGATGTAGATGCCACCCATAGGGCCAGTGCGCCCGGCGCGCATCTCGGCGTAGATGCCACGGCTCACCACGTCGCGCGTGGCGCGCTCGCCGCGGGCGTCGTAGTTCGTCATGAAGCGGTCGCCCTCACCGTTGATGAGGTAGCCGCCCGCGCCGCGCAGGCCTTCCTCCAGCACGGTGCCAGTCATGCGCGTGTTGGCGCCCCCCAGCAGTCCGGTGGGGTGGAACTGCACCATCTCCATGTCGCGCACCTTCAGGCCGTAGCGCAGGGCCATGGCGATGCCGTCGCAGGTCTTGTCGCCAGAGGGCGTGTGGTAGCGGTACATGGTGGGGCCGCCACCGGTGCCCAGCAGCACGGCCTTGGCCTGCACGAAGCGGTACACGCCGCGGCGCATGTCGATGAACAGCACGCCCGCGATGCCCGAGCCGTCGGCGGCAGGCACCAGCTCGATGGCGCGGTGCTCTTCCATCTCTTCCACGTCCAGCGCGCGCACCTGCTCCATCAGGCGGTTGATGATCTCGATGCCGGTGAGGTCGGCCTTGTGCACCGTGCGGTCAAAGCTCTGGCCGGCAAAGGCCTTCTGGTGCAGCGTGCCGTCGGGGTTGCGGTCGAAGAAGCAACCGATCTCGTTCTCCAGCTCGCGCACCCGCTCGATGGCGCCCTCCACCAGGCGCCAGGCCAGGTCTTGGCGGGGCAGCCACTTGCCGCCTTCGATGGTGTCCATGAAGTGGCGCTCCACCGAATCACCAGACGACAAGGCCACGTTGTAGCCACCCTGCACCATGCGCGTGCAACCGCACTTGCCCAGCAGGCCCTTCACGGCCACCGTCACCTTCAGCGCGGGGTTGGCCTTCTTCGCGTGTAGCGCCGCGAACAGACCGGCTCCCCCGGTGCCCAGGATGAGGATGTCGGTTTTGTGGTTTTCGATTTGCATTCAAACAACTCCTGCCAGGAAGACCAGGCCAACGACCAGAGACACCAGCAAGCTCGGCACGATCCACGACAGCCGGGCATCGCGCGTCGAACTCCAGGGCAGCAGCTCCATGGCCAGCAGGCGCAGGCCAAAGCCCAGGTGCACCGACAGCAGCAGCACCAGGCCCCACTCGCCGAACTTCACGGCGGGCATCTCGGAAAACTTCAGGAAACCATCGAGGCGCTGCGCGCCTTCCAGGGCCATGCCCAGCACATAGAAGTGCACCGGCAGGAACAGGCCCAGCAGCAGGCCGGACACGCGGTGTCCGATGAAGGCCCAGTAGGCCTTGTGGCGACGCGGCGAGTTCATGCGAGCAGCCCTCCCACGGCCACCACCGCGCGCAGGCCCAGGCCCAGCAGCAGCAAGCCCAGCGCCAGCGCCACGGCGCCAGCGGCGCTGCGCCCCAGGCGCAGCCACTCGATCAGGATGTTGCGCATGCCAATGGGCACGTGCACCGCCACACACAGCACGAACAGGCCGTAGAAGCCGATCCACCAGGCGTTGCCCTGGGTGCGCGCCAGGATCTCCGAGGCCGTGAGGCCGCCGCGCACCGCGTACAGAATCACCGCCAGGTGGCCCAGCACCAGGGGCGCCATCAGCATCGCCGTGAGGCGCTGCAGAACGAACAAGCGTTGCTCCACGTCAGTCCCCCTTGAAGAAGCTCAGCAGCGCGTTCTTCTTGAGGCCCGCGATGCTGCCGGTGGGGCTCAGGCTCACCGGGCAGTGCGTCATGCAACTGCCCTGGCTGTGGCACGAATTGCAGCCGCTGCCCGAGGTGGCCTGGCGCAGCACACCCTTGGGGTCGGCGTGGCGCTCGTCGTTGAACAGCGTCCACGCGCGGTTCAGCGCGGCCGGGCCCAGGTACTCCTTGTCCCAGGCCACCACGTCGCAGGCGGCGTAGCACACGCCGCAGTTGATGCACTCGATCGCCGCGTCGGCCAGCTTGCGCTTCTTGCTCTGGGGCGACACGTTGGCCGGCGGGTCGTGCCGCGTGGCCGTGCCCTTGAACTCGTTGCCGGCCTTCTTCCACTTGTCGAAGAACTCGCTCATGTCCACGACCAGGTCTTTGATGCGCGGCATGTTGCGAAGTGGCTCGATGACGATGACGCCGTCTTCCTCCACGCGGCTGACGTGGGTGCGGCAGGTCCAGCGCGGCTTGCCATTGACCGTCATCGCGCAAGACCCGCACACGCCCACGCGGCAGGCGAAGCGGTACGACAAGGTGGGCTCCAGTGAGCGTTGCACCTCGGTCACCACGTCGAGCACCGTCTGGTTCTCGCGCCAGGGCACCGAGTAGGTCACGAAATCGCCCTCGCTTTCACCGCGATAGATCTTCACCGTCAGCGTGCGCTGGGGCGTGTCTGGCTTGGTTTCCATGTGTCTCCTCGTTGAGGCGGGCCGCTGCGACCAGCGCCGGTTTCGGGTATGGAGCGCAGTTTATATGTCGATTTTATTTTTATCAAGATTTTTTTTGTTTTGTTTTTATAAAGTTAAAGGCAGAACTCTGACCGAGACAGCAGCGGCAAACGGGCGCACGAAAGGCCGGGCCCTCAGCCATTAGCCGGGCCCTGCTCCTAGTTGGGGTAAAGGGGAAGAATCAGCCCGCGTCGCGCGAGCGCTCGGGCTCGCCCGACTGGGCCTTGGCCCAGGCCTGGCAATGCGCTAGGAAGGCCTGTGCGGTGCTGCCCACCGGCTTGTCGCGGTGGGTGACGATGGCCAGCGTGCGGCGCAGCTTGGGCAGGCGCGTGGGCACCTGCGCCAGCCAGCCGTAGGCCACGGCGTCCTGCACCGCGTGCCACGAGAGGCAGCCCAAGCCCAGGCCCGAGGCCACCGCCCGCTTCACCGCTTCGTTGCTGCCCAGCTCCAGCCCCACCGAGAACTGCCCCAGTGCGGGAATGAGGAAACGGTCGGCCGCCTCGCGGGTGCCCGAGCCGGCCTCGCGCATGATCCAGGTGGCGCGCGCCAGGCGCTCGTTGGACACCGCACCCACCCCCCAGGCCACGCCAGGCGCCGACACCACCACCAGCTCGTCCTCCAGCCAGTGCTCCACGCGCAGGCTGGGGTGCGTGTGCGAGCCCTCGATGAAGCCCAGGTCGGCCTGCATGCTAGCCACCGACTCCAGCACCGCGCGGGTATTGGCCACGTCAAGCTGCACCTGCGCGCTCGGGTGCAACCCCTTCCACCCGGCGATCAGGGTGGGCATGAGGTACTCGCCGATGGTGAAACTGGCCGCCACCCGCAAGGGCACCACCGCGGCCGCATCGAACAAGGCCTCGATCTCCAGCGCCTTGTCCAGCAAGGCCGCGGCGCGCGGCAGCAGCAAGCGCCCGTTCTCGTTGAGCACCAGCCGGCGCGCCACCCGGTCGAACAGCGCCACGCCCAGGCTGGCCTCCAGCTCGGCCAGGGCCACGCTGGTGGCCGACTGCGAGCGCGCCACCTTGTCCGCCGCGGCGCGGGTAGAGCCCGAGGTGGCGGTGGCCACGAAGGTTTCCAGCTGGCGCAGCGTCAGGCGAAGCCGATGAATCCTGGTGTCTGACATGGAGGGTCTCCGAGTGGGGGTTGGCGGCAACAGGTCTTGCCCGCTAGGCCAGCCACAGCCCAGTTGATCGTATTTTTGAATCATGCAAATTTAAATTGTTCGATTTTTATATTCACGCAATCTACCTATCATGACCGGCAAACGAAGCACCAAGGAGACACGATGCAAGCAGCGCCCCGCGCCATGTGGGTTCAGGCACAGGCCATCTGGCCAGGCTTGGCCCTCTGCAGTGTGGTGGGCCTTGCGGCCGGTTTCCTCTCTGAACACTACGGCGGCCCGCAACTGCTCTACGCCCTGTTGCTGGGCATGGCGCTGAACTTTCTCTCCAGTCACGAAAGCCTGACGCCGGGCATCGTGTTCACCTCGAAAACGCTGCTGCGCGTGGGCGTTGCCCTGCTGGGCGCACGCATCACGGTGGACCAGATCGCGCAGCTGGGCTGGCAGACCGGCATGGTCGTAGCGCTGGGCGTGGTGAGCACCATTGCCTGCGGTCTGTTGCTCGCCCGTCTGCTGCGCCGTCCCAACGACGAGGGCTGGATCTCGGGTGTGTCGGTGGCGATCTGCGGTGCCTCAGCAGCACTGGCCATCTCCGCCGCCTTGCCCCAGACGCACGAGAACGAGCGCCACACGCTGCTCACCGTGATGGGTGTGACGCTGCTGTCCACCATCGCCATGGTCTTGTACCCGCTAGTGCTGAGCCTGCTCGACGTCACCGGCGTGCCCGCCGGCATCTTCCTTGGCGCCACCATTCATGACGTGGCCCAGGTGGTGGCCGCCGGCACTATGCTCGGACCTGAAGCACGCGACTCGGCCACCATCGTCAAGCTGTTCCGCGTAGCCATGCTGGCCCCGGTGGTGGTGGTGATCTCCATCATCGCCAGCCGTGGCGCCAGGGCCGCCGGTTCGGGCCGCCCCCCCATCGTGCCGGGCTTTCTGGTGGGCTTCATCGCCTTGGTGGCCCTGGGCTCGCTGGGCCTCACCACCTCAACCCTCACCCAGGCCGCCACCGACGGCTCGCGCGCCCTGCTGGTGGCCGCCATCGCGGGCGCGGCCATGCGCACTCGCCTACAAGACCTGGCTCTGGTGGGCTGGCGCCCGGTGGCCATGCTGGTGGGCGAAACGGTCTTCCTCGCCCTGCTGGTGCTGGCCACCCTGCTCTGGCTTTGAGCGCGAAGGCGCGCCCCAATGGATGGGCGCTGCGGCGTCCATTCCTTTTGTTCGTTCACACCCGCTCCAGCACCACGGCAATGCCCTACCCCACGCTGAATAGCCCCGACTTATCTAGACACTTTGAGCCGTTGGGAATGTCGCTGCTCGAACTCTACAGGTGATAGTCCTGCCGCCGACGAATGATGGCGCTGGGAGTTGTAGAACATTTCGATGTAGTTGAAGACGTCTGATCGCGCATCGTCACGGGTTGTATAGATCCGCCGGCGGATGCGTTCGCGCTTGAGCAACTGGAAGAAGCTCTCGGCCACAGCGTTGTCGTGGCAGTTGCCACGCCGGCTCATGCTGCTGACCAGGTTGTGCTCGCGCAGGAAGGTTTGCCACTCGTGGCTGGTGAACTGGCAGCCCTGATCGGAATGAACCATGACCGGCGCATGCGGCTGTCGGCGCCACAGTGCCATCAGCAGTGCATCGAGGACCAGGCTCGTGT
>NZ_AUEX01000046.1:0-12575 GCF_000426205.1 Acidovorax sp. JHL-9 | reverse complement strand
CTGTCCAAGCTGTACGAGCGCACCAGCGTTGTGATCACCACCAACCTGAGCTTCAGCGAATGGGCCAGTGTGTTCGGGGACGCGAAGATGACCACGGCACTGCTGGACCGGCTCACGCATCACTGCCATATTCTGGAAACCGGCAATGACAGCTTCCGGTTCAAGAACAGCTCTGCACAGCAACCACCACAGACCACCAAGAAGGAGATGACAGTCAAGAACTTATCCACAACGTGAATATCAAGTTCACGAACCAGGGTGGGTCAGATCGAGATGGAAATGGTGGGTTACGGTTGCATGGAAATCAACACTTGAAGGGTGTGGATTCCTTTTTTGTTTCGGGGGAGGAAGGTCATTTGGTTCAAATAGTAAACCAAAAGAGGGATGAAAACCCCGAGTGGCAATGACACATAGTGAACCGGAAATGTCGCAAATCGCTCTATCTAACTATGTGAAATCTCCTTTGTGACCCTAGCATAGACAGCTCGTAGCACCTCTTGGTTTAGTAAAGAGGTTCATATAGTGGATCAACTGGTTAATCAAAAGGCGAGACATGGCTGGACGCATGAAAGACAAAGTGGTGATCGTGACCGGAGCTGGCAGTTCCGGTCCCGGTTGGGGCAATGGCAAGGCAGCAGCCGCGCTTTATGCGCGCGAAGGCGCAAGCGTGTTCGCTGTGGACTATCGTCTGGAGGCAGCCGAGGAGACTCAGCGTGTCATCGAGGGCGAAGGCGGGCGATGCTTGGCATTCCGGGCCGACGTGTCGAAAAGTGATGACGTCAAGCGCATGGTTGAGGCGTGCGTACAGGCGTACGGTTGCGTGGATGTCCTCCACAACAACGTCGGCATCGTCGAGACCGGTGGCCCCGTCGAGACCTCGGAAGAGAGCTGGAGCCGCGTCATCGCGGTCAATCAGACCAGCGCATTCCTGACCGCGAAGCACGCAATTCCCTACATGCTCGAGCGCAAGCGTGGGGCGATCGTCAACATCGCATCGATCGCGGCGGTGCGCTGGATCGGTTTCCCGTATCTGGCTTACAGCGCAGCTAAGGCGGCGATGGTGGCCATGACCGCCAACACCGCCGTTCAGTATGCGGCAGATGGAATTCGAGCGAACTGTGTGCTGCCGGGCCTGATGAACACGCCGCTCATTCGCGAGCCGTTGTCCAAGTCATATGGCGGTGATGTGGATTCAATGGTTGCGCAGCGCGACAAGATTTCCCCAACAGGAAAAATGGGTGACGCGTGGGACACCGCCTATGCCGCACTGTTTCTGGCTAGCGACGAGGCCAAGTACATCACCGGGACGACCCTAGTGGTGGACGGCGGCCTTACAGCGCGGTGCGTCTGACAACCTATTTCTACACCAACTCACAACCACAGGAGACAAACCAATGAACACTTCTCGACGCACCTTGCTGAAGGCCTCCGGTGCCGTCGGCCTGGTTGGTATCACTGGCCGCGCAGCCTTCGCCCAAGGCGGCACTTTCAACTACAAGGTGGGTACCAATGTCCCAGTGACACACCCCATTGCGATCCGCCTAGCCGAGGCCGCCGAGAAGGTAAGGGCCGAGACCAGCGGGAAAGTCAACATCCGCGTGTTTCCGAGCGGCCAACTCGGCTCCGACACGGACATGCTTAGCCAAGTCCGCTCTGGCGGGATCGAACTGCTCACGTTGCCAGGGCTTATCCTTGCGAATCTCGTGCCAATGGCTTCGCTCAACAGCGTCGGCTTCGCCTTTCCCGACTATCCCTCTGTCTGGAAAGCAATGGACGGTGATCTCGGGAAGTTCATCCGGTCGCACATCACTAAGGCGAACCTCGTTTGCTTCGAGAAGGTTTGGGACAACGGTTTCCGTCAGGTGACGTCCAACAAGCCTATCTTGGGGCCGCGTGACCTGATGGATACGAAGATTCGCGTTCCGCAGGCGCCACTTCTGGTTTCCCTGTTCAAAGCACTGAAAGCTGCGCCCACGCCGATCAATTTCAACGAGCTGTACAGCTCCCTGCAAACCAGGGTGGTAGAAGCGCAGGAAAACCCGCTGGCCATCATTGCTACCGGCAAGCTCTACGAAGTGCAAAAGTCATGCTCATTGACCAATCACAGCTGGGATGGCTACTGGCTGCTAGCGAATAAGCGTGCCTTCGAGGCGCTTCCCGAGCCCCTGCGCGAAGTCGTCAACAAGCATTTCAACGACGCCGCGATGGCTCAACGTGACGACAGCGAAAAGCTAGCTGTGTCTCTCCAACAAGAGCTTGCATCTAAGGGTCTGGCGTTCAACAAGCCGGACACAACGGCATTTCGCACTGCGCTGCAGGAAGCGAAGTTCTACGCCGAGTGGAAATCCAAATTCGGCGACGAGGCCTGGGCGCGGCTAGAGGCCGCTGTCGGCAAGCTCGCCTGACAACTCTCAATCTGATTCAACGAGGAAGTTCGATGTCTGTACCACACATTATCGGTTGGGGGCATACCCCCTTTGGCAAGCTCGACCAAGCCGACCTGGAGCAACTATTTCGAGATGCGGTGAATCCTGCGCTGGAGCGCGCCGGCGTTGGGGGCTCGGACATCGACGGTATCTTCGTCGGCACCTTCAATGGCGGGTTTGTTCCTCAGGACTTTAGCGCGTCGTTGGCCGGCGTCGCCATGCCTGAGTTCCGCCACACGCCCGCCGTTCGCGTGGAGAACGCATGTGCCACCGGCTCTGCGGCCATCTGGGCAGCGCTGGACGCACTTCAAAGCGGGCGCGTCAAGCGCGCACTTGTCGTTGGCTTCGAAAAGATGAACACGTTGCCGAGCGCGCAAATCGGCGAAGTGCTGCTGAAGTGCTCCTACGTGAAGGAAGAGGGCGGAAAACCCGGCGGCTTCGCAGGCGTCTTCGGCGATATTGCCACTAAGTACTTCGAGCGATTCGGCGACCAGTCCGACGCACTCGCCGCCATCTCAGCGAAGAACCATCGAAACGGGGTGGACAACCCCTATGCCCATATGCGGCGTGACCTCGGGTTCGACTTCTGCCGCAACGTGTCCGAGAAGAACCCGCTGGTCGCCGGTCCGCTGAAGCGCTCTGACTGCTCGCTTGTGTCCGATGGCGCCGCGGCGTTGGTGTTGTCCATGGAGCCCAGGCCTGGCTACGGCGCCGTCCGCTGGCGCGCTCGCTCACAGGTCAACGAGTTCCTGCCCTTGTCCCGCCGCGACCCCACGCGCTTTGAGGGGGCGGCCCTCGCGTGGTCACGTGGTCTGTACGAGGCCAACGTCTCGCTGAACGATCTCAAGGTCGTGGAGACGCATGACTGCTTCACCATTGCCGAATTGCTCGAGTATGAAGCCATGGGGCTGGCGCCGCATGGCCAGGGTGCCCGGATGATCCTGGACGGGGTGACCGCCAAGGATGGAAGACTGCCTGTGAACCCCTCTGGTGGGCTGAAGTCCCGCGGGCATCCCATCGGAGCCACGGGCGTCTCGCAGCACGTGATGATGGCTATGCAACTGACGGGCGAAGCAGGAGCGATGCAGATTGCCGGTGCGGGGCTTGGCGCGGTCTTCAACATGGGTGGCGCAGCTGTCGCGAACTACCTGAGCATTCTGGAGGCGGCATGAACGCAGCGCAGGTGATGAACCTTGGCTTGCTGCTGCGTCAGACGGCGCAGTTGTTCCCCGAACACAGCGGTGTCATTCAGGGCAACCAGAGGTGGACTTGGCGTGAAATTGATCAGCGCGTCGATGCCATGGTGTCCGCGCTGCATGAGCTCGGCTTGCGCAAGGGCGACAAGATCCTCGTGCAGTCGCGCAACAACCTCCAGCTCTTCGAGAGCTGCTGGGTCGCGTTCCGCCTGGGGTGCGTGTGGGTGCCGACCAACTATCGGTTGACGCCGCCCGAGGTGGCCTACCTGGGCGCGTCCAGCGGTGCCAAGGCCATGTTGTACGAGGCTGACTTCTTCGAACATGTGGAGGCGGTCCGCACGGCTTCGCCTGCTATCGAGCACGTGATTTGCATCGGCTCGCCGCGCCAAGGCGAGCATGGGTACGACGAACTTGTGGAGCGCCACCGTGGCGCGCAACCGGAGGTTGCTACCGTCGACTATGACGACCCACTTTGGTTCTTCTATACCTCCGGGACAACCGGAAAGCCGAAGGCCGGTGTGCTGACGCATGGTCAGATGGCGTTCGTGGTCACCAACCACCTGGCCGACCTGATTCCCGGAACCACCGAGCGCGATTGCTCTATTGCCGTCGCGCCGCTGTCCCATGGTGCGGGGATCCACGCATTGCTGAATGTGGCGCGGGGCGCGTCCACGGTACTGCCCCCGGGCGAGAAACTGGACTCGGAGGTCTTCTGGCAGCTCGTGCAAACGCATCGCGTGAGCAACTTATTCACCGTGCCCACGATCGTCAAGATGCTGGTTGAGCATCCGTCCGTTGACAAGTACGACCACAGCTCGTTGCGGTATGTCATCTATGCCGGTGCACCCATGTATCGGGCGGATCAAAAGCTTGCGTTGCAGAAGCTAGGCAAGGTGCTGGTTCAGTACTTCGGTCTGGGCGAGGTGACCGGGTGCATCACGGTCTTGACTCCTGCAATGCACTCGGCCGACGACGATGATCCGAACGCGAATATCGGATCTTGCGGCCGGCCGCGCGTCGGCATGGAAGTGGCTATCCTCGACGAGCAATTGCAACACGTTCCGGTGGGCACGGTCGGTGAGATCTGCTGCAGGGGGCCAGCCGTATTCGCCGGATACCACGCCAATCTCGATGCGACGCAGAAGGCGCTGCGGGGTGGTTGGTTCCACACAGGAGATCTCGGTCGCCTCGACGACCGGGGGCTGCTGTACATCACCGGCCGCGAGTCGGACATGTACATCTCCGGCGGGTCCAACGTTTATCCGCGGGAAGTGGAAGAGATTCTGCTGATGCATCCCGGTGTCGCCGAGGTGGCAGTCCTGGGGGTGCCAGATCCGAAGTGGGGTGAGGTCGGTGTCGCAGTCATCGTTCGAAAGGATGGGGCGCAGCCAGTCGCCGACGAGGAACTGCTGAAACACCTCGACGGCCGCTGCGCGCGCTATCGCTGGCCGAGGCAGTTCTTCTTCTGGGACGCGCTGCCGAAGTCCGGCTACGGCAAGGTGACCAAGAAAGATGTGAAGCGGATCCTCTTGGAGCGCGGCGACATCCACGAGGTAGCGTGATGGATGTCGGGATCGTTGGCCTGGGAGCGATGGGGCTGGGTGTGGCGCGAAGGCTCCTGACCAAAGGGTTCGCGGTGCATGGGTGCGATGTGAGGCAAGAGGCCCTGGCAGCACTGAGGGTTGCGGGTGGCATTGCACATGCTTCGCCGGCAGACACTGCTGCATCGTGCGACACCCTGCTCCTGTTCGTTGTCAATGCCGAGCAGGTGTCCAGCGTGCTCTACGGACAGCTGGGTGCGGTCCAGCGCCTGCGCCCTGGCTCGGTGGTGGTGTCATGCGCGACGGTATCGCCGAGCTTCATGAGCGACCTGGGTCGACAACTGGACGCAGCGGGAGTGCATCTCATCGAAGCGCCGGTGAGCGGGGGGATCAAGGGCGCCGCCGAAGGAAGCCTGACGATGCTGACATCCGGGCCTGAAGCCGCGTATGACGTCTGTGACGCGGTACTTCAGGCCATGTCCACCAAGGTTTACCGGTTTGGGCCCCAGGTTGGCATCGCGTCGAAGATCAAGATCATCAACCAGCTCCTGGTCGGTGTTCAGATCGCCGCAGCGGCGGAGGCAATGGCACTGGGTTTGCGCGAATGCGTGGACCCCGCTTTGCTGTACGACGTCATTAAGCGCAGCGCTGGTAACTCCTGGGCTTTCAGCGATCGGGTTCCCCGGATCGTGCAAGGAGACTACTCGCCGCCACATACGGCCCTTGACATCTTTGTCAAGGACCTGGGGCTTGTGCTGGATCTCGCCAAAGAGAGTCAGTTTCCGCTCCCTCTGACGTCCACCGCCTATCAGATGTATGCGAATGCGTCCAGCGCTGGCCTGGGCTCGGAGGATGACACCGCAATCATCAAAACCTTTCCTGGTCTCAAGCTGCCGGAAAGAAAGGGTGCGCCCGCGCAACTTGATTGACCACCCTGGAGGCCACGGCTTCACAGAAAAACTTACATGAATCAGGAGACAAGCATGCCGATTGCAAAAACAACCTTGCTGCCTTTGGGGCAGCCACTCTGGCGGAGTGCGTCATGAGCCTAGCCGTACACGACATTGATAGCCGGAGCCACGGCGCAAACAGTGAAGGTGGCTCGCTGGCCGCACGCATCGAGCGTGCTCTTGGGATGGTGGTTGACGCAACTGCGGCGGTGCTTGTTCTCGTGGAGATCGTCATTCTCCTGTGGGGCGTGATTGCGCGTTTCGTGTTCCATAGCCCACTCGTCTGGTCGGACGAACTCGCGTCGATTCTCTTCATCTGGCTCGCGATGCTGGGATCGGTATGCGCATTGCGCCGATCCGAGCACATGCGCATGACGGCGGTGGTGAACAAGCTTGGCCCACGGGGACAGGCCCGGCTCGAAGCGGTCGCCATTGCGGCTTGCTTGGCGTTCCTGGCCATCGCGGCATGGCCTGCTTGGGAGTACGCGAGCGATGAGCTCGTGATCACGACACCTGCGTTGGGGATATCCAATGCCTGGAAGGCCGGAGCGCTGCCCATCGGAATCGCGTTGATGGCCCTGTTTGGCCTTCTGCGGATGATGGTGGTTTCCGAGGTCAAGGATCGAATCATTGCCGTCGTCGCGGTTGCGGCAGTGGTCGGCGTTTTCTGGTTTGCTCGGTCTCTGTTCCAGGACCTTGGCAATGTGAATCTGCTGATCTTCTTCTTCGGAGTCACGGCTGCATGCGTCTTCGCCGGGGTGCCGATTGGCTTCGCGTTCGGCCTGGCCACCTTTGGATACGTCGCGCTGGCAACCGGCACACCACTGCCGGTGCTGGCAGGCCGTATGGACGAAGGGATGTCCCACCTCATACTGCTGGCCGTGCCCTTGTTTGTGTTTCTCGGCCTATTGATCGAGATGACGGGCATGGCAAAGGCCATGATCGGCTTCCTTGCCAGTCTGCTCGGGCACGTGCGGGGCGGCCTGTGCTATGTGCTGGTCGGCGCGATGTACCTGGTGTCCGGTATCTCGGGATCCAAGGTTGCGGATATGGCGGCCATCGCACCCGCGCTGTTTCCGGAGATGAAGCGCAGAGGGGCGAAGGAGGGCGACCTCGTGGCACTGCTCTCCGCCACGGGGGCCCAGACGGAAACCGTGCCGCCGAGTTTGGTGCTGATCACGGTGGGCTCCGTGACCGGGGTTTCCATTGCGGCATTGTTCACCGGCGGGTTGCTGCCAGCCGTTGTGCTGGGGGCCATGCTGTGTGGCGTGGTGTGGCTGCGATACCGGCATGAAGATTTGAGTCACGTGCCGCGCGCCCCCCGCAAGGAAGTGCTCAAGCTCTTCCTCGTCGCCCTGCCGGCGATCGCGCTGCCCTTCATCATTCGAGCTGCCGTCGTGGAAGGCGTGGCGACGGCGACGGAAGTCTCGACGCTCGGGATCGTCTACAGCGTGTTCGTGGGCCTGCTGATCTACCGCCAGTTCCCGTGGAATCAGCTTGGACGGATGCTGGTCAACACTGCATCGCTGTCAGGAGCCATTCTGTTCATTATCGGGACTGCTACGGCTATGGCCTGGGGTCTGACTCAATCAGGTTTCTCTGAGGGGCTGGCGACGATGATGAAAGAGATTCCCGGTGGCGCTTGGGGATTCCTGCTCGTGTCCATCGTGGCCTTCGCGATCCTGGGCGCTGTGCTTGAAGGAATTCCAGCCATCGTGCTCTTTGGCCCATTGTTGTTTCCGATCGCTCGCCAGGTGGGCGTCCATGAAGTGCATTACGCGATGGTTGTCATCCTGTCGATGGGCCTAGGTCTTTTCGCCCCGCCTTTGGGAGTCGGTTACTACGCGGCCTGCGCCATCACGCGCGTCAATCCGGATTCTGGCGTACGACCCATCGTGGGCTACATGATCGCGCTCCTGCTCGGCATCCTAGTGATTGCCGCAGTGCCGTGGATCGCTATCGGGTTCTTGAAATAACGTGGTTTCGGTGGAGTCTCTATGACCATTTATGCACTTGGCGAACTAACGCCCGTTGTCGATGCCTCCGCTTACGTTGCGGAAAGCGCAACCCTGATCGGCCAGGTCCATCTCGGCAAGGATTGCAGCGTTTGGCCGCAGGCGGTGATGCGTGCGGACAACGAATCTATCTTCGTAGCGGAGGGCAGCAACATCCAAGAGGGCGCGGTGCTGCACACGGACCCCGGGTTTCCTCTTCACATTGCTGCCAACGTCTCCGTTGGGCACCAGGCGGCGCTGCATGGCTGCACGGTGGGGGAGGGGTCCTTGATCGGCATCCAGGCCATCGTGCTTAACGGGGCGGTGATTGGCAAGAGCTGCCTGGTCGCTGCTGGTGCGGTCGTGACCGAGCGGAAGTCTTTTCCGGATGGATCGCTGATCGTCGGAGCGCCTGCGAAGGCAATCCGCCAATTGAGCGCCGAGGACATCGAAAAGCTCATGGGAAATGCCCGCGAGTATGTGGAGCGCTCACGTCAATACCTGGCCGGATTGAAGCCGATTGGTTAACACCGAGTGCGGCCGCGCGGCGCCTTCCTCGAGAAGCTGTCGTAGCGGCCTGCGAGGGTGATGTTGGGTCTGGGGCAAGACGGAAGCTTTGGCATGTCGTTGGGATGAGGGGTGCATCACGCTAAGCCCTCGTACTTGCGATGGCCCGTGAGCGTTTGCGTCCGGTGCGCGCCAGCTACTCGCGTAGCGAGATTCCAGTGGTCGACGCATGAGCATAGTGCACTTAAGCACTGGCTGATGCCTTGACCGCGAATCATCTGCTCGCAGTGGCATCTACAGGAGGAGTGCGGCTGCGTGATGCGTTACCGCGATCCAAAACAAGCATAGTCTTAGGAAGACTCAATGATGAAGTCTCAAGCAGCCGAAGAACAAGCGGGGCCATCGGTTTCTGCAGTCGCCGCGCGCGGCGACCTGCTCCCGAAATTGCGCAAAATTGTCGGCCATTCGAATGTGTTGAGTGGTCCCAGCGAGACGCGGCGGTTTCGCAAGGGATATCGCACCGGGGAAGGGCCCGTTCTGGCAGTGGTGAGGCCTGGCACGCTATGGGAGCAATGGCAGACACTGGAAGCCTCGATCGCTGCCGGGTGCATCGTGATCATGCAGGCAGCAAATACGGGTTTGACCGGTGGATCCACGCCTGACGGAGATGACTACGATCGAGAGGTAGTGCTGATCAACACGATGCGGATCACGGGCATTCAAGTCATTGGGGATGGCGCGCAGGTCATATGCCTACCAGGCGCGACTCTGGACCGCTTGGAACAAACGCTTGCACCTTTCGGCCGCGAGCCGCATTCGGTCATCGGTTCTTCGTGCATCGGAGCGTCGGTACTCGGCGGTGTGTGCAACAACTCGGGCGGAGCCCTGGTGCGTCGCGGCCCGGCCTATACGGAACTAGCCCTGTACGCGCAGGTGCAGGATGATGGAACCTTGCACTTGGTGAACCATCTTGGTATCGATCTGGGTGTCACCCCGGAGGAGATACTCACGCGGCTGGAGCGCGGTATCTTCACGGACGCAGACATCGTGCACGCGACGGTGCGCGTGGCCTCCGATTCGCGCTACGCCGAGGATATTCGAGCAGTCGATGCCGATACACCAGCGCGATTTAATGCCGATCCGTCGCGGCTCTTCGAGGCGTCAGGTTCTGCTGGAAAGCTCTGTCTCTTCGCCGTTCGCCTAGACACCTTCCCGAAGGAGCCGAGCACTGTTTTCTACATCGGTAGCAACGATCCTAGCGACTTCACTGAGGTTCGTCGTCACGTGTTGACCTCATTCTCACGGCTTCCGATTGCCGGCGAGTACATCCATCGCGACGCCTACGACATCGGCGAGCGCTATGGCAAGGACACGTTCCTGTTCATCGATCGATTCGGCACAACCCGGGTGCCTGCTGCATTCGCGCTCAAGAGTCGAGTCGATGGATTCTTCGAGCGGTTCGGCCTTCAAGGTGTGACAGACCGCCTTCTACAAGCTGTCACGCGGCTACTACCCAGTCACCTGCCTGAACGCATGCGGCTGTGGCGAGAGAACTACGAGCACCATCTGCTACTGCGAGTTTCCAACGACATGGTGGACGCCACGCGTGGCTTTCTCGCCAGCTACTTCTCAGGAAGCCAGAGCGGCGCGTACTTCGAGTGCAGCGATGACGAGGGCCGCAAGGCATTCCTTCACCGTTTTGCGATCGCAGGAGCGGCGATTCGCTATCGGGCGGTGCATCGCCATGAAGTGGAGGACATTGTTGCCCTCGACTTGGCCTTGAGACGGAATGACCGTGAGTGGGTTGAGAAGCTGCCGCCGGAGATTGAGTTGGACATGGTCCACAAGTTGTACTACGGCCACTTTTTCTGCCACGTTTTTCATCAGGACTACATCGTGAGGAAGGGGGTCGATCCCTTGGGGATGGAACATCGGCTGTGGGTGCTTCTCGATGAGCGCCGCGCCGAGTATCCCGCTGAACACAACGTCGGCCATCTCTACGTCGCCAAGCCCGCGTTGGCTGGCTTCTATCGCCAGTTGGATCCGACCAACTCATTCAATCCCGGTATTGGCCACACTTCCCGCCTCCGTGGCTGGGGCCTTTGCTGCGAGGGCAAACCCGCTTGGCCCGCCGCCTACTCCGAAAGCGCCGAGGACCACACATCATGACCACCTACGCCTTGCAAGAAGACTCAACTGAGATGTTCGGAACAACTCGGGCAATTCGATCCTTGTTGATCGCCAACCGCTCCGAGATCGCCATCCGCGTGATGCGCGCCGCCTCGGAGATGGACATCCGCACCGTGGCGATCTACTCGCGCGAGGACCGGCTGGCGCTGCACCGCTTCAAGGCCGACGAGAGCTATTTGGTCGGTGAAGGCAAGAAGCCTTTGCAAGCCTACCTGGACATAGCCGACATCCTGCGCATCGCCCGCGCCGCCAAGGTGGATGCCATCCACCCGGGCTACGGCTTCCTGTCCGAGAACCCCGAGTTCGCCGAGGCGGTGATCGCCGCCGGCATCGAATGGGTGGGGCCGCGCCCCGAGGTGATGCGTACCCTGGGCAACAAGGTGGCGGCGCGCAATGCCGCCGTCGCCGCGGGCGTGCCCGTGATGCCGGCCACGCCCCCCTTGCCACTGGATCTGGAAGAGTGCAAGAAGCTGGCCGCCGGCATTGGCTATCCCGTGATGCTCAAGGCCAGCTGGGGTGGGGGAGGGCGTGGCATGCGCGTCATCCGTACCGAGGCGGAGATGCCTGAAGCGCTGGCAGCGGCTCGGCGCGAGGCCTTGGCCGCCTTCGGCAACGACGAGGTGTATTTCGAGAAGCTGGTGCAGCGCGCTCGCCACGTCGAGGTGCAGATCCTGGGCGATCGCCATGGCAACGTGGTGCATCTCTTCGAGCGCGACTGCACCGTGCAGCGCCGCAACCAGAAGGTGGTGGAGCGCGCCCCGGCGCCGTACCTCGACGACGCCCAACGCCAAGCTCTGTGCGACAGCGCGATGCGGCTGATGCAGGCCGTGAACTACACCCATGCCGGTACTGTGGAGTTCCTGATGGACGCCGACAGCGGCCAGTTCTACTTCATCGAGGTCAACCCGCGCATCCAGGTCGAGCACACTGTGACCGAGCTGATCACCGGCGTGGACATCGTCAAGGCTCAGCTGCGTATCAGCGAGGGCGGGCGGATCGGCATCACCGAGGACGGTCCGGCAGGCCAGGCCAGCGGCGTCCCCGCCCAGGCGCAGATCTGCTTCAACGGCACGGCCGTGCAGTGCCGCATCACCACCGAAGACCCGGAGAACGGCTTCCTGCCCGACTACGGCCGCCTGTCGGTCTACCGCAGTGCCTCGGGCTTCGGCATCCGCCTCGATGCCGGCACGGCCTACAGCGGCGCTGTCATCACGCCGTACTACGACTCGCTGCTGGTCAAGGTCACGGCCTGGGCGCCCACAGCCAAGGAGTCGGTGCAGCGCATGGACCGCGCGCTGCGCGAGTTCCGCATCCGGGGCGTAGCCTCGAACCTGCAGTTCCTCGAGAACGTGATCAACCACCCGGACTTTGCTTCGGGCATTGTGACCACGCGCTTCATCGACACCACGCCCGAGCTGCTGGAGTTTGCCAAGCGGCGCGACCGCGGCAGCAAGCTGCTGGGCTTCATGGCTGGTATCACGGTCAATGGCAACCCCGAGATGGCGGGCCGCAAGATGCCCGAGCTGCCGTTCCCCAAGCCAGTGCTGCCCCGCGTGGACCTGAGCCGTCCTATCCCCTTTGGCAGCCGGGACCGCCTCAAGGAACTGGGCCCTCAGCGATTCACGCGGTGGATGCTGGAGAGCCAGCCGGTCCTGATGACCGACACCACGCTGCGCGACGCGCACCAGTCGCTGTTCGCCACCCGCATGCGCACGGCCGACATGCTGCCCATCGCGCCGTTCTATGCACGCGAGCTGCCGCAGCTGTTCTC
>NZ_AUEX01000045.1:0-15443 GCF_000426205.1 Acidovorax sp. JHL-9 | reverse complement strand
CTCGTCCTCGATGACCTGTTCCTGGCCAGACGCATCAGCGAGCATGCCGCTGAAGTCCTGCAGGCCATCGTGCACCAGCGCTACAAGCTGCGCCGCGCTGTTCTCATCACGTCCAACCGCGTGGTGCAGGACTGGGGCAAATACCTCGGCGACGCCACCATGGCCAGCACCATCCTGGATCGGCTCATGCACCGCTGCGCGATGCTGGAGTTCGAGGGCAAGAGCTTCCGCCTCAAGGAGGCCGCTGCACGCATCGCCGTCACACCCGAGTCGTCATAATCCGACCGTCCTGCCTGGGGGAATTTGGGGTGGCCAAGGGTGGGGGAATTTGACCTGGCCATCGGGGGCCTTGGGGTAGTGCGGCTCTATCACCTGGCACAGGGCGGCCCAAGGCACTATTGTCTCCATGGTCCGCAAGAACTCTTCACGTCGGGTGGGCTTGCGCGACTGCTCGAATCCGTTGTTTTGATCTGCGGCCATTGCCAGGGTCTGCTGCTTCATCTGCGGATAACGTTTGAGAAGCGACAACGGTGGACCTTGATCAGCATTGCCCTAGACATGATCTGTGGAAAAACCAAGCCAACGTCTGGGAGGGTGATTTTCAACGACGTGGACATCACAAGCCTGACAGAGCATCAGATAGTGCGTGCGGGCGTTGGTCGAAAATTTCAAACACCCTCGGTTTACGAAGACCTCACGGTGCTTGAGAACCTCGAAATATCGCTGCCGCATACGCACGGCGTCTTTCAATCACTGACCTTTCGGAGAACGCCCGAGGTTATGGACCGCATCCATGCCATGGCCGAGAAGATCTATCTCATTGAGGCTATTCACAATCGCGCTGGTCAGCTCAGTCATGGACAAAAACAGTGGCTGGAGATCGGGATGTTGCTCATGCAAGATTCTTCACTGCTGCTGCTTGATGAACCCGTGGCGGGCATGAGTCCACGGGAGCGCGAGCAGACAGGTGACTTGCTCAACCTTATCGCCGCCGGCAAATCCGTGATCGTGATTGAACACGATATGGACTTCGTTAAGCGCATCGCCCACAAGGTGACAGTGCTGCATCAGGGACGGCTCTTGAGTGAAGGCAGTGTGAGCGAGGTTAAGCAGGATCCCCGCGTCATCGACGTTTATCTTGGACATTGAGGAGCGAACGTCATGATGGAGATTTCTAAACTCAATGTTGCTTACGGCGAGTCGCACGTAATTCACAACGTGTCGTTCAACGTGGGGCCACGGGAGTCCGTTGCCATTATGGGTCGCAACGGCATGGGGAAGACAACCTTGCTCAAGTCGCTGATCGGGCTGCTGCCGGTGCGTTCGGGTGCGATCCGACTGGGTGGTGCCGATCTAGTCGGGCAGCCCAGCTACCGCCGCGTGCAACGCGGCATGGCCTTTGTGCCGCAAGGTCGCATGGTGTTTCCTTTTCTTTCGGTCGAACAAAACATCCTATGTGGGGCCGAGCACTCAGGGTACCTCCAGGTACCCGATTACATCTACCAATTCTTCCCTGTGCTGAAGGACATGAAATACCGAAAGGGAGGGAATCTCTCGGGCGGTCAGCAGCAAATGCTGGCCATTGCGCGCGCGCTGGTGTCCGACCCGAAAGTTCTCATTCTTGATGAACCTACCGAGGGCATTCAGCCTTCGATCATCAAGGAGATTGCCCAGACTCTTAACGTTCTGCGCCACGAGCGTGGCTTCGCAGTAGTGGTGTCTGAGCAGGTACTCAGTTTTGCCCTGGATCTTGCTGACCGGTTTCTGGTTATCGATCGCGGGCGGATCGTGCACGAAGAAATGCGTGCTGAGCTCAATCAGGAAAAAGTTAAGTCTTTCCTGACCGTTTAACTCCCTAACCCTCCTAGGAGATTTTCATGAGACATGGTGACATTTCCAGCAGCAACGATTGTGTCGGCGTCGCGGTCGTCAACTACAAAATGCCCCGCCTGCACACCACAGCTGAGGTGTTGGCGAATGCGCGTGCCATTGGTGAGATGCTGGTCGGCATGAAGAAGGGTCTGCCCGGCATGGACCTGGTGATCTTTCCTGAGTATTCAACGCACGGGATCATGTACGACTCCAAGGAGATGTACGACACGGCGTCGACTGTTCCTGGTGCGGAGACCGAGATATTTGCTGAAGCTTGTCGCAAGGCTAACGTCTGGGGTGTTTTTTCATTGACGGGAGAGCGCCATGAAGAACACCCCAACAAGGCGCCTTACAACACGCTCATCCTTATGAACAATAAGGGAGAGATTGTTCAGAAGTATCGAAAGATCATGCCATGGGTGCCCATAGAGGGGTGGTATCCCGGAGACTGCACTTATGTGTCTGAGGGACCGAAAGGCATGAAGATGAGCCTGATCATCTGCGACGACGGAAACTACCCAGAGATCTGGCGCGACTGTGCGATGCGGGGCGCTGAATTGATAATCCGTTGCCAGGGCTACATGTATCCCGCCAAGGAACAGCAAATCATGGTTTCCAAGACCATGGCTTTCCTCAACAACACCTACGTCGCGGTGGCGAACGCGGCAGGTTTTGATGGGGTGTACTCGTACTTTGGACACTCTGCGGTGATCGGCTTCGATGGACGTACGCTCGGTGAATGTGGTGAGGAGGAGATGGGCATCCAGTACGCCGAACTCTCCATGAGTCTGATCCGCGACGCGCGCAAAAACGGGCAATCGCAGAACCACCTGTTCAAATTGGTACACCGTGGCTACACGGGGTTGATCAATTCGGGCGATGGCGACAAAGGTGTGGCGGCTTGCCCTTACAACTTCTACGCAAACTGGATAAATGACCCAGAGGGAACGCGTGAAATGGTCGAGTCATTTACCCGGACCACCGTGGGCACAGAGGAATGCCCGATTGAAGGCATCCCCAACGCCGCGACCAAACATCGATAAGGCTACGCTGATTAAGTCCCGAATGTCAAAAATACGCCCTTGAAGATCAATGATTTACGAGGGCGTCTTGCGAAATTCAGGTGCTTACTCAGCATTGCCTTAAGCCCGAGACGCGTTCTTTCCATCCTCAGGATCCCTACATGTCAACAGCACTCGACGATTACCTCATCCGCACCGAACCGTTCTACCAGGCCGCAGGCCCTGAGATCGAGTGTTACGAGCGCGCGTATGCGCATCGGATGCCGTTGATGCTGAAAGGGCCGACCGGCTGCGGGAAGACGCGTTTCGTTGAATACATGGCTTGGAAGCTGCAGCGTCCATTGGTGACGCTGGCCTGCAACGAAGACATGACGGCGTCCGACCTGATAGGACGCTATCTCTTGGATGCCGAAGGTACAGCGTGGCATGACGGCCCCATGACACTTGCGGTGCGCCATGGTGGCATCTGTTATCTGGACGAAGTGGTGGAAGCTCGCCAAGACACCACCGTGGTAATTCATCCGCTCACAGACGCGCGCCGCATTCTCCCGCTGGACAAAAAAGGTGAGGTTGTGAAGGCACACCCGGACTTCCAGTTGGTGGTGTCCTACAACCCGGGTTATCAGAGCATCTCTAAAGACATGAAACCATCAACTCGTCAACGGTTTGCCTCGCTGGAGTTTGACTACCCGCCGCAAGACAAGGAAGTCGGCATCGTGGCACACGAAGCGAAAGTGTCTGAGGTGCTCGCCAGGCAATTGGTCACTATTGCGCATTGCACTCGAGCGCTGAAGCAAAAAGGATTGGACGAAGGAGCCTCCACTCGTATGCTTATCTACGCCGGCATTCTCATCCGGGACGGTATGTCGGAAGCTCAGAGTTGTGAGATGACGATGATCCGTCCTTTGACAGACGATCCCGACATGGCTCTCGCTATCCGGAACTTCGTCACGGCCCAGTTTGGATGAACGTGTTGCCTCACTTACGGTCTGAGCTTTCAGGTGCTGAAGCTTTGTCTGGGCTTTTGCCCGCGTTGGGCTTGTTGGCGCATGGCCTGAGCAACGGGCAGATGGCAGTGGAGGACAACAACGGGATGGGACGTTCACACCGCGCGGTTCTCACTTCCAGCCAGCTCCATCTCACCAGCCGCCAAATGGATGAAAGGCAGGCAGAGCCCGAGTGGTGGTTTGGGTTATATCGCGCGACGATCGCTCATGCCGTGGCGCATCGACGTTTCTCGCGGCCAGCCCTTCCGACGCACACGTTGAAACCATTGGGGCTGGCAGTGGTTTCTGCAGTTGAAGACGCTCGAGTCGAGCACCTGTTGTGGAGCTATCACCCAGGTGTACGCCACTGGTTTCTTGAGCAATTGCCACCGGTGCCCGATCCGAGTGACTTGAGCTTTGAAGCGCTGATTTCCCGCATGGATCGCATCTTGCTGGACCCTGAATACATTGATGACAATTATTGGGTGAACAAGGCAAAACGCCTTTTCGATGAGGCGGCCACAATGCATGGCCTGGAGGCCTATGAGGAATTCCGAGCATTGGCTTCTGTTTTGGCCAATGACTTGGGTCAGATGCGCGTTCGGTTTGACCCTCAGAACTACGTCGTTCCCTCGCCGTTTCGAGACGACAACAGCTACTTGTGGACTTACCCAAAAAACAATCAAGCGCAAGATGAGGCCATCTCTTCGCCGCAGTCATCTGCTCCCAGGTTGGCCACGATCAGTCATAGCGATGAATCCACGCCGCTGCAGGACGATCGAGAGGAACTTGAAATCGGACGGTTTGTTTACCCTGAGTGGCACTACCTGCTAGATCTCTGGCGCCAAAACTGGTGCACGGTGGTTGAAAAGCTGCCAGGAAGATCAGTGGAGGGGCCGTCCCAGGGGAGCATAGATGCATCTCATTCCTTCAAGCCGATGGGCCTTCGCCGTATGCGGCGACTGAGTCGCCGACACCGGCTGCGACGCCAGTGTGAGGGTGACGACATAGATCTGAATGCTGCTATTGAGGTTTTGGTCGATCTCCGCCTGAACCTTCAACCTGAACCGCGTTTATTCATGCGGGAAGGGCGAGAAACTGGAGCTTCCAGCATTCTCGTCTTGCTCGATCTTTCCGAGTCAACCAATGAGCGATCCGGGTCTTCAGGGCAGACGTTTCTGGATATTGAGAAGCAGGCTGCTTTCATGCTTGCGGACGCGACCGCAGGGACCGAAGATCGCATCGCTATTCATGGGTTCAGCTCCAACACGCGGGCGCAGGTTGACTACCACCGGATGCTTGAGTTCGGCATGCTTCTTCAAGGTTCAGCTCGATCCCGCCTAGCATCGGTGCCTGGGCGCCATTCAACTCGGATTGGTGCGGCAATTCGCCATGCCAGCGGGCTGATGCAAGATGAGGCTGGCAACCACCGTGCCATTTTGCTCGTCACCGACGGCGCACCTGCAGACGTAGATGTGTTCGACCCCGAGTACCTTATAGAAGACGCGCGGGTGGCAGTGTTGCAAGCTCGAATTGCTGGAGTGCGGGTTTTTTGTATTGCTGTGGATGCCCATGCCGATCACTATGTGCGACGAATATTCGGCTGGCGGGACTACTGTATCGCCGAAAACGCTTCATCCCTTCCCATGCATTTGCAACGGGCTTATACCAGACTTGTCGGAGGATGAAGCGTCTGCGACATCGGTTGCTGCGTTGCTTGTTTTTCAGATGAGAATTTTTGCAAAAATGCTGAAGAAGCTTTTACCGCGAATGCGGTGCGGGTGCGGCGCGAGCTGCAAAGGGGAGCCAAATGGCTAACAAAGACCCAATCAGGGTCGGCATACTTTTTTCTGAGAGCGGTGCGACTTCTACCATTGGCTTGTCGCAGCTGCAAGGCGCTCTCTTGGCCGTTGACGAAATCAACGACACGGGAGGCATCGATGGCCGGGAACTTCAGCCCGTGCATTACGACCCAGAATCCAACCCTGCTCGCTATGCCGATTTGACCGAACGCCTCATCCACCGCGATGGCGTGAACGTGATTTTTGGCTGCTATATGTCCAGCAGTCGGAAGGCAGTGATCCCAATCATCGAAAAATGGAACAAGTTACTGTTCTACCCTACACTCTACGAAGGCTTCGAGTATTCCGCCAATGTGATATATACCGGAGCTGCTCCCAACCAGAACAGCGTGCAGTTAGCCGAATTCATTACATCGAATTTTGGTGCCCGTGTTTACCTGATCGGATCCGACTACATCTATCCTTATGAATCAAATCGAATCATGGGAGAGTTGGTTCTGCAGCGCCAGGGCAGCGAAAAGCTTGCAGAATGCTACGTACCACTCGACGCCACAGAGCGCGACTTCGCGGATGTCATGTTGGACATCCGCAATAAACGACCAGACTTCATTTTCTCAACTGTCGTAGGCGATTCCACGGCAGCGTTGTACCGAGCTTATGCAGATGCAGGCTTTGATCCGAAGACGATGCCTATTGCCAGTCTGACGACTTCCGAGGCTGAAATCTCGCAGATGGATCGTGGCCTTGCGGCAGGTCACTACACATCGGCTCCGTATTTCCAGTCGATCGACTCAGATGCTAACCGACATTGCCTCGCCAATTTGCGGAGAAGATTTGGTGACTCGTGCGTTCCAAATCTTTGCTGGGAAGCCTCATACTTCCAGATGCATATTTTTGCAAACGCGATGCGCCATGCGGGCAATGACGATATCTTGACGTTGATGCCCTACATCCTGGGCAGTGAGTTTGATGCGCCCCAGGGCCGGGTGAAGATTGATCCAACCAATCACCACACCTGCCTCTACCCGCGCATTGGTCGGGTGAATTCGGATGGCCAGTTCACGATCGTCCGCCAGGCGCGAAGATCGGTGTACCCCGATCCATACCTCGTCACCCACTCACTGGGTGATTGGGCTGCGCGTTTGGATACGCTAGACAAGTTGGAGTGCTAATGCGCGACCAGGGTGAATGCCGCTCTTCGTTGCGGGCGACGCCGCAGCAGCTTAAAGAGTTGCGGGCATTGAACGTCGCAGTGATTCATCCCGACGATTCAGACGGTCGGCAGCTCACACAACAACTGCAGCGCATTGGTTGCAAAGTACAGGCCTTCTGGCCTCCGGTACATTCGATCCCCAAGGACGTCGATGTGACATTTGTCGCTGTACGTCCCGATATCCTGAACCTGAATATGGAGTGGGCGCGATCAGAAGATGCACCCACGGTCATTGCTGTTGTGAACTACGAAAATCCGACCATCGTAGAGGTAGTTCTTGGTTTGGGAGCAAGGGCTGTATTGCCCTCGCCAGTACGCACATTTGGTTTGCTCTCCACGCTGGTGCTGGCGCGAGAGTCGCACAAGGAAAACCGAGGGTTGCTCAGGCGCCTTCGAAAAGTAGAGGCCAAGCTGTTGGGCGTGCGACACATCGCAGAAGCCAAAGTGATATTGATGAAGACCCATCAAGTCTCAGAAGCCGAGGCGTACGACCTCATTCGTGAAAAAGCGATGAGTACGCGATCAACGACGGAGGAGGTTGCTAAGGCAATCTTCGAGGCACATGAGGTTTTGTCGATGGGTGGCAAGCGCTAAACTTGCCAGCATTACGAGCGTATCAGCAGCAAGATCGGATGTCTGCTGTGTTCTTGAGCGTCCGCAGCTCGCTTCAGCCGGCCGCAACCGCCGCACTTCGGTCAGTCGTGGTGGCAATGTCGGTTCTAGGCTGCTTGCGGACACAGGGCCTCCGCCCGCGAATTAGTACTATCGACCAAAACCGACCATTCGACGCGCGATAATATCAATTTAATACTCGACTTTGAGGGCTGTTTCGGATGATTCTAGAAATAGGAATTCGCTGAGCGAGGTACGACAAGGACAAAATGTCTGACGACACAATAGAAAAGCTTGTTCTTTTGCTCTTGGGCTGGTTGCTCGGATTGCTCGCTCCGGTCATCGTTGACAGCATCAAGCGACGACGTGAAAACAAATTAGGCCGAGCAGCAATTCGCGTCGAGTTGATCCAGCTTCGGGAGCGTCTGATCATTGCAGCTCATAGTGCGGACGATCATCTTGGAACACAGACGAAGGAAAAAATTCGCTGGACGTTGGAGCGCTTGCATGCTCGCGAAGATGACAAGATTCGCCCCGCGCTGGAGATGCGCATCAATCAAGCGGACGCGGAGTTCAATGCTCTAGTCGCTTACCTGGCAGGAAAAGGCAATCAGTCAATCAGGTTGCAGAACTATGGCACGCCACTTCTCGATGCGCGGGTCTCGGCTTTGTGGAGCTTCAACACTGAAGCGCAACGTCTACTACTGCAACTCAAGACAGAGATGGGATTTCTTGATGATGCTGTGACTCAATCACGATTCTTTAATGAATTGACCTTCAAGGAGCTACCTTCGTTAAACCATCAAATCGCTGTGCAAAGCGTGAGGGAGTACATCGATACGTACGCTCAGCGAGCGAGAAAGGCGGTTGAATTGATTGACAGGTTTCTATAGCTGGACTCCACTGAGCCGCCAACCCACCTCCTGACGTCGGATCTAAGCCCTGAACAGTCGAGTTTCAGCACATTCATGGCGATGCCGTTCCTTACGGATGCATGCAGGATGCGTATATCAGTGGATTAAATGGGGTTGAGGCCTAGGCCCCGGCCGCTACTACGGTTGGTTTGCAATGCGAGGCTTGTATCTCGATTCGGCCTTCATCTTGCGTATCCGGGTCTTGATTCGTGACTCTGACAAAAAACGACCTCTGGCCGATATCTACGAAGAAGCGCATACCCGAGTAATTCGAATACCACTCGGTTCCAAGCTCATGGTGATATGCCCAGTCGCTGATAAGGCCGTAGTTGAGGGAAGATAGTATGACTTTCTCCTCGCGGGCCCGCCAGCTCCATAATCAGCAGTCCCATTGCAGTGTCTTCTGGGGCGTGACAAATCCTGTCTTCCTCCAAGCTGTCGGACTTAATACTCAGGCTTTGCGGGATGCCGGGAGCGGTGCCACGGCGACCAAGCCAGAGGCTGTCGGTGAGAAGCCACCAGGCCTCTCCTGGGCTTGCCTCCACATTGACAACTGCGCCATTGAGGCTGTCGATCCTGAGGGTGAAAGGCGCCCCAGCGTTAATCATGGGATGCTGTAGGATAGCCCACCGAACATGCTGCGTGCTACCGAGCTTGGCCAAGTGCATCGGACTGGCGAATTTCGCGAATACGCGATCTAGTGCTGCCTTGTTGACGCGAAACACCTGCTCCGCGCGGCGCGTGCTCAACCCAATCTTTGATGCGGCCAGAATTGCACTCGTCGCGGTCGAGTCGTACGGCCGCTTGAACTCGAAGTAAAAGACAACGAGTGAGACGCCCCAGGTGGGGATGGCCAGCACGAGCGCAATGAGACAAAGAATACGAGGGCGAGGTAGGAATTTCATTGGGTTCTGATTAAGGCCGTCCATTCACGACTGTTTCCGCAGAGGCGATTGTCGGGCGCCTTGAGTCGTCCTCCTGTGCATGACCTTCGACCAGATCGCCAGCATCTCGCCGAAACCACTACCTGACTCTCTGGATGCCCCTAAACCTGCCAAGCGCCAACGTCCGTATGTGGCCGATAGTACGCGTTCTACGGCCAAGTCTGGATGACGGCAACCGCTGCAAAACCGTCATCAGGGATCAGTAGTGTCCCAACGTTCTCACGCCAGGGCTTCGTAAGTTAATAATTTGCTTGCAGAATTCGGCACTTCAGTCTGGTCTCGATTTGAAAGTCGAGGGTCAGACTTATGACCTTTTGCGCAACTGCGCGAAAGGCCGGTACGAACCAAGGCAAGCTTGTGTTTTCTCAGCTCATGGCCTATCTGCCCATGAGCACTTTTCGCAGGTGCGTGGCCAAGCATCGTAACGACCACAAGGGCAAAGACTTCTCGTGCCTGGACCAGTTCTTTGCCATGGCGTTTGCGCAACTGACCTACCGGGAGTCCTTGCGCGATATCGAAGTCAATCTGTGGGCACAAGCCAATCGGCTGTACCACATGGGCTTTCGCTGCAGGTGAACGACCTAGCCCAAAAAAGCATGACACCGGCGCTGAGTTGGTCTGATCGCCGGTGGATAAACTCACCGGCTGAATGACCAAAAAGAAGAAGCTTCGCAAACGCCTCAGCAGCCCGGCGATCAGTAGACCCATCAATTTCCTGCGCCGCTCAGGCCTGTGGCTGCTCACCTCAGGCGTTGCGTATTTCGGTCGCTGCTGGACACTCATTTCGGTTTCTCTTGGACAGCGGGAACGGCGGGAGATGGACACCCAGTTCGACACTCGTGGACACGCACAATGTGCTGCCAGTAGGCGTTGACGCTGCGGCGCCCAGTTGCCATGTTGGTTTGCCGGGCAGGTGCGCGGCCGGCTAGACTTCACCAATCGGCCAGAAACAGCCATTCCTTTTTCGGAGGTAAGCGTGATGCAATCGGTATCGCCTGACGTCGAAACTCGGGCGTCGAGGGCGGCCTCGTACCATCCGTTGTGGGCACAAGCAACTGCGCATGCGTACTGTGCGACTGATGTGTCCGTTGAGGCCGTGAACCTCATCGGGCGTATGCGCTCATTGACGGACACAACGCGTGAAGAGCTACTGAAGGCGCTCTTGACCGAAAACTCGGTCTTGGTTGTGAGCTGTTGGACCTCCGAGAAACAGCCAGAACCGCTTGCGGGCGGTGGCAAGCATTATGTGTTCTTGCTACACCCCGATTCCTTTCAAGTTCTGCATGCTGGAATTGGAACCTGGCGGGCTTAGCCAGGAGTCCGCTTCGGGCCCATCAGGGACATTCGAGCTCTTGATGCCAACGTGTCGAAGCTGACGTTCAAACATTGAGCAACTAGGGAGACTCTGCTATGGCGCCCTCAACCCCCACGCCACGCCGCTTCGCGATGATCCGCAGCTTTCATCTTGCCGACTTCATCACACTGGGCAATGCCGCCTGCGGCGTTTTGTCTGTGTTCCTGGCGATGATGTACATGGCCAGCGGCTCGCTTACGCACTTTCTGCTGTCGGCCGCAATGACACCGCTGGCCTTCGTCTTCGACGTCTTCGACGGGAAGGTGGCGCGCTGGCGTCACCAGCATTCGCCGCTGGGCCGGGAGCTCGATTCGCTGGCCGACGTCATCTCCTTCGGCGTCGGCCCGGCAGCGCTGGGCTTTGCCGCGGGGCTGCAGAGCGGTTGGGACATCGTCATCCTGTGCTACTTCGTCTGCTGCGGCGTCAGCCGGTTGGCGCGCTTCAACGTCACGGCCGAACACCTGACCACCGACTCGGGCAAGGTGGCCTACTTTGAAGGCACGCCGATCCCCACCAGCGTGATCCTCACTGCATTGCTGTCATGGGCCGCCTGGCAGGGAGCGCTGGGAGCGCAACTGTGGGGAGGAGTATGGCAACTTGGGCCCTGGCAGTTGCACCCCATGAGCCTGCTGTTCGCGCTGTCGGGCACGGCCATGATCAGCAAGACCGTGCGCATCCCCAAGTTCTGACCAGTTTGCGGCTACATCCAGCACCACGTCGTTGGAGGCGATGCCAGGAAGCTGCCTGCGTAAACGGCAGCAAATGGCCGATTCCTGAAGTCTAGCCTTGGAGCTGGCGATCGGCTACCTATCAATATGGGAACGCCAGCTTGGCTCAGTTTTGCGATGGCTGCAGCCGCTCTGCAGCTGTAGGAACAGGCCGCCCCATTGCAAGGTAACGACCAGGAAAGCGCGACCTTATCAGCCAGGATTCAGAGCAGCTCGCCCTCTGATCTTGCGCATCGATTCGCCCTTCAGCTGGACCCGATGAGCTTGATGCACCACGCGATCAAGAACCGCATCCGCGACGGTTGGATCTGGGAAGAAACCGTGCCAAGTGTCCGCGGGGTACTGACTGGTCAGAAGCAGAGATCCCGTGCGCATGCGCCGGTCGGCAACATCGAGCAAGACCTGCGCTGCGGTTGGGGACATTTCCCCGATTCCAAAGTCATCAAGGATTAGCAGGTTGGGTTTGTAGAGGGCCGTTTTGAGTTTTGGCAGCGAGGCATCGAGCACCGCTTGACCGATGCTGGTGAAGAGGTCGTTGGCCACGTAGAAGGCCACGGTCATGCCCAGCCGACAGGCCTGGTGGCCGAACGCCGACGCTAGCCAGGTTTTACCCACACCCGTGGGCCCGAGGATCATGAGGTTCTGCTTTCGCGCGATCCAGCTGCAATTGGCCAACGTTGACATCAGCGCCTTGTCCAGCCCTCGACTTGCACGCGCGTCATAGTCTTCAAATGCGGCAATTTCCGGAAAGCCGGCCGATTTCACGAGGCGGTTGAGCTTGCGGGAATTCCGGGTGGAGACTTCCGACTCAAGAAGCAAACCGAAGCGATCGTCAAACGCAAGCTGTTGCAGCTTGGCCTGCTCTTGCTGGAGTTCATAGGCTGTCGCCATGGCGTTCAGGCGCAGTTCGCGCAACTTGTTCAAGTTCTGGGTATTGGTGCTCATGTTTAATCTCCGAAGTATTGGGCGCCGCGCAGGTTGTCGTGCTCCATGCGGGGCGGTGGCGTGGCAGGACGGGGCCGCAGGTCCGCCTGGTTGGTCAGGATCGAAGTGATGCTGCGCAGCGAAGTGATGTTCAGCGGGAGTGCGTAGCGGCAGACGGACTCGAAGCGATCCTCGCCATGGTCCCGCGCCAGATCTCGCATGCGTCGGGCAGCGCGCATGCCATTTGCGGGATCGCGCCGCTCGTTGAGGTGGTAGCCGATCATTTCCTGAGCACTGACGCCCACCGCAGTGGCCCATTGCATCAGCGCCTTGGGCTCGCCTTCCAGAACCCGCTGGTGGGCCACAGGCCGGTGTTCAGGAAGCGTGGTGCTGTTGCCCGGCTCAGTGAGCAGCGCGTGCAACGCTACCCGGCGGCCACCTCGAAACACCTCCACCATGGACGCGGTGATGCGCAGATCGACGCGCTCGCCAGCCAGTTGGGAGGGAACTGAGTAAAAGCAGCGCAGGTGCTCTACATGGTGGTCATTGCCCACGCGGACTTGATAGCGCCAGTCGCACAACTCGAAGCGCTTTTGCACAAGCGGCTTGAGCGTAGCGCGTTCATCGCTTTCAAACCTGCTGCGCCGACAGCCTGGCAGTTTCTTGAACGGATGATCGTTGAGCTCGTGGTTCAACCGGCGCAGCTCCTTGTTGAGCTCGTCGATGCTGAAGAACACCCGATCGCGCAGTTTGAACAGTATCCAGCGCTGCGCGATCTGCACGCCCACCTCTGCTTTGGATTTGTCCTTTGGGCGCCTTGGCCTGGCGGGTGCAGGAGCGGTGTCGTAGTGGTGGAGGCAGTCGCGGTAGGTCGGGTTGATAACCAACTCATCGCGGCTGCGGCGCCAGACAGCGGCCTTGAGGTTGTCACTGACCACCCAGCACGGTGCCCCCTCCAAGAACTCAAAGCACTCGACGTGGCACTGCACCCAGTCACCAGTCGTCTGGGTGGGGACGGCGTGCACAAAGGTGTAGTTGGAGTAGCCGAGCACCGCGATGAAGATTTGAGCAAACCGAGAGGGGCCGCCAGCAGGGTCTCGGATCTCCACGGTCCTGCCAGCGAAGTCCACAAACAACTTGTCGCCTGGCCGGTGTACTCGGCGCATGACTACGTGAAGATTCTTTCTCCAGGCCCGGTATCCGACCGCGAACTGGGTGTAGGCCACCCCTTCGGGGCATGTTTCCCTCCACTCGCGCCACAGCTGCTCCATGGTCGCATCGGGGCGTTGCATTTCCGTGTGCACCCACTGCCAGTCGGGCAGAGGTTTCCGCTGCGCAATGGAGCGATCGCGCGTGCCCAGGGTGTCTCGCCACTGATCGTCGTCAAGCGGCTCGATCGCTGACCATTCGTGCCCCTGCTTTCGCAGCATTCGGCGGAAGCTGCCGATCGTGGAAGGCGACATGCCCACGGTGCCGGCGATGGCGCGGTCAGAACTGTTGGGATCGTAGTAATGCAGGCGGGCGATTTCGCGCTGCAGGTGAATTGGAATGCGCATGGACTCACTTCTTGCGCAGCGCGGGAGGACGCGCTGCAAGGACGAGTTTGCCCAGCACGCCCAGCACTTGACGTGCCGAACGCTGCGACCGATACTCCATGCCACGAGATCTTTCCAAATCTTGCTGGCCTCGGCCGGACAAAAAGCCTGAGCTGCAACTCGGGCTTTTTCGTTTCTGGACGTGTAGTTTTTTTGCTCGGTGAGGCTCCTGGTTGCTGTTGATATGACGGCGCGATGCCATCGACATTGCGCGCGTTGTCGATATCCCCGTCCACGTTGCCGAAACAAGTGTCCACGTCGCCGAAAGAAACGTTTGGGCCGTCAAAACGGCAAGCTCGACACTTGGATCGGCACGCCGAATGCGGGGATCGGCCATCGTACGAAAGTCGATCAGGCCAAACTACTGGGCTATCTGGACACTTGAAATGCCGCTGTACCTCGACGACGCAGTGCCGCCACCCATGCCCCGAGCTTTCCTGGACGTTCTGCTCGATGGATACACGTCCTTCGGCGATGAGGCCGTGAACCCAGCCATGGTCATCGGCCTGCTGCGCGAACGCTTGCTGCCGCTCTTGCCGGACGTGCACAAGTCACTATTTGATCTACGGGGGCAGACCAGTTGGGATAGCCTCTGGATCCTCTACGCGAACCTTGCTACCGCCAGTGGTGGCACTGACAAGCAGCTCGGGGCAAGCGCAGCTGTTGTGAGCATCTTCGTGCGGCACACCACTCGACCACCGCGCGAGGTTGAGTTTCCTGCTCACCTGGAATTGGCGTCATTCGCGCGGATGGCTGACGTGCTGGGCCTGCCCAAGGCACATCCACACGTGGGCGCACAAGAAGTCGCTACGCCGCTCTACGCATTCTGTCGGTACTGCTGGCTGCCGCAGCGCTCGCGCGGCGTGTGCGAGAACCATTCCACCAACTCCACGTCTCGGGGCAGGGAAGGTGCTCCACTTTGCGCCGTGGCCACCCACAAACAGGTACAGCGGTTGCGCCTCGCTTTTGAGAATGAACTGAGCCGTCTGGTGAGCGCCGAGGAATGGCAGTTTCACGAGTCCGAGTTCAGCTTGGCGGTCATGGTGCCGCCATCAGGACTTGGCAACTGGTTGAAGGAGCGCCGGCCTGCTCTGTCGCAACAGCTGGATGCTGCTGGTCGCAAGGGTGAAGTCCGAGTGCTGCCCGCTTTGCTACGGGTTCTGTATGGGGACAAAGGGGTAGATGTGGCGCAGGCCATTGGGGGATCAGTGCACCTGCTCACCCCTACCACGGCCAGAGCAGAGGCCTGGCTTTGCGCCTGGGAAGGCAGAGCGAGTTGGGGCGGCCAGCGACGAGGTGTAGGCAAGCCTGCGGCGCCTAGCAGGATCAAGGACACCACTCAGCACAACCATTGAGTAGCCAACAATCCATGGTCCGCTGGGTGTTCTCGAGGGAGGTAAAAGTACCTCACTGACTGCGGTGCCGAACACGGTGTCAACGATGTCGAACTTGATGTCCAAGAAGTCCGAAATACGCA
>NZ_AUEX01000044.1:0-16926 GCF_000426205.1 Acidovorax sp. JHL-9 | reverse complement strand
AAGAACTTATCCACAACGTGAATATCAAGTTCACGAACCAGGGTGGGTCAGATCGAGATGGAAATGGTGGGTTACGGTTGCATGGAAATCAACAGCCGAGGCTGCCATGCGGCAAGGCCTCCTTTCTTACGGCGAAAGCAACTACCCTATCCGCACACCTGATGCGGCAGGTCCAGGCAAGACGCGTGAGCAAGTAGTCAACGAGTTGCGGAACGAGTCACCTGCCGAACGCGACGCGCGTCTGCGTCTCTACTACCGGGGTTGATTGCCAGTTGGGGTTGCAGCGGGTTTCCGGGGAGGCCGAGGAATCTAAACAGGCGGCGTGGCAACTGCGGAAAAAACCTTCGACGTTGGCACAGAAACCCCGGGATCTGTCAAAAACAGAAAAAAGCGTGCCCTTGCGCTTCGCGTACCGCTGTTGGCGCAGTCAGCCGGCAGCCCTGTGCCTCGCTGATTCATACGTTCGGTTTTCCTATCCAAGGAGTTCATCATGAAATACTTGCTCATCGCTCTCGTTGGCGCCACGACCCTTGGCTTCAGTCTCTCGGCCAGTGCCGCTCCAGACCAAGAAAAGGTCTGCCCTCCCAAGAAACTCGTATTGCAGCTCGACCATGGCCCGCGCGCACAGACGACGCCATACCTGAACCAATTGCGCAAGGCGCGTTATGAGGCCGAAGTCAAGGCCTGCAAAGATGGCGCAAAAGCCGCCAAAGAAACCTGTGCCCCGTAACTTTTGAGATGGGATTGGTCGCTGCGTGCATCTGGTGGGAGTTGGTCCTCGCCCATGCGACGTGACCATCTGCATTTTGCCAGGCCAGAAGCCACGCATCATCGTCTGACCATTCTTGCAGCAACCCAAATGATTCACTTCGTTGGGCGGCCCACCCTCCTACCGGCTCCTATGATCAGGCGCCGTTGGGCTCCAAGTCTATGGAGAATAGCAGCTCCTGCATCCGTCGGCGCTCCTCAGGAGTAGGCCATGCTGCATCTCCTGGCGCAGCCTCCAATTTGAACCGCCCCTCTCGGTCGAAGCGAACAAACCCATAGGTCTCGTTGACCACAGCACCCGGCACCCCATCGGCCCGAAGCCGTACATACCAGTCCGCTAGGCGCAGAGTTTGGTCCGCAAATATCGGTGCCAAGGCCTGGCCCCTGGCAAGCGCCACATACAGCACATGCGGCAACGCGTGCACCTCGCCCGCCTCGTCGAGCAGGAACACATAGGACGCGTGTTCACCATCCGAGTCGCACATTCCGCGGCCGGAGCCATCCACGGTGGTGTAGACGGGGGCAAAGCCACTGCCCGGCTGGCGGAAGTTCGTGGTTTGTCCCTGATACACGCGTGCAGCAACCCACTGAACGTCGCCGGCATAGGCGTAGGCGCGCAAATCGAATTTCATGGACTGCAGTCCCTCCGTATTCGCAATGACGCGTTCGCCCGGAGGCACGAGGGCCTGTGCTACATAGGCTCCCGTCATGATCTCCTGCCAGACCCGGCGCGTGAGTTTGTCACCTCGGTACGCGGCGCGGCTACCGAAGCCCGCCGCGGGTTTGAAGAACAGGCTACGACGAGCCGCCCACAGCCGGTCACCATGTGCCTCATCGACCACTTCGGTGCGCGGCACGTTCGCCAGCAGCACCTTCCTGTCGTCGTCAGCAACGCCCAGCTCCCGCAGCGCACCATCGTCACTGAACAAGGCCAGTCGCCGCTTGTCGGCGTATAGCGCGTGCGCCGTCGGATGGGGCGTGAGAACCGCTGCCTGTTCCAGCCAAGCCTGTCGCAGCACGGCGTTGGCAGGCAGATCCAGATAAAAATCTGTGACACGGTTGTAAACCACGTCGATGGCGAGTTCGCCGTGCCAGAGCCTGCCGTGACGGCACGCCAGCTCGGAGGGATCGACAATGATGGCCTGCAGTCCATGGCGCTCAAACAGCTGCCGGAACAGCAGGAACTCTGGATACAGGTATTGCTGCTGCGGCGCTTCGTCCACGATAGCGATCGAGACCAACGGCCGTGAGTGACCGGCCAGCCGCCACTCACGGCGGAACATGTCCACCAGCCGCTGCTCGAACGTTGTGACGCCTGCTCGGCCGGGCACCATTGCATGCACAGCCTGACAGCAGCTGCGCTGAGCACGGGCCAGCACCGCATTCAGCATCGCACCACCAGCGTTCGTGTTGATTTCGATCAAACCGAGACGGTCTTGGTCCAGATGGAAGTCATAGCCGAAGAACACGCCCTGGGAGCCACCGGTGCCGTCCCGCGCAATGGCGGGGGCATCCGCCAAGACCTGCTCCCGGTAGGCCGGGAGTGCCACCACTGCCTCGATGGCTTGCACGACGCGGGCCATTCGTTCGAGAGGAGGCCGCGCCACGAAGACCGGCTGCGCAGCAAACAGGTAGGGGCATCGGTCGCGCACTAGCTGCGACAAGCTCGGAGAGCCCAACTCGGCATCGAGCGCAGCCGCCAGCGCCGCAGGATCCAGGCTCAGACAGAAGCAGTCGCGGTTGAGCCGCTCAAAGGAGGTCAACTCGCAGTTTGATGTGTTGTGCATTGAGAGAGGGGTCAGAGCAGTTGGTGAAACAAGTAAAGCGCCTCCTTTTAGACCCTGTCCCACGCTCCGCGTCGACGCCAAGGGCCAGCGTCCATGGCTCAAACTTCACGGCTCCAGACTGGGTCGGATGGATGCGAATCCGTTCCCGAAGCACGCTGCCTTCGAAGTTCAAACTGTTTGACCAGCGCGTAGAGCGCCGGAATCACAGCCAGCGTGAGCACGGTCGAAGAAATCATGCCACCGACCATCGGTGCGGCAATGCGACTCATCACTTCCGAGCCGGTGCCGGTCCCCCACATGATGGGCAGCAGGCCCGCCATGATGGCAACGACCGTCATCATCTTAGGACGAACCCGTTCGACAGCGCCCTCCATGACTGCCTCGTAAAGGTCACCAACTCCTGGCTCTTTCCCTTCAGAGCGGCGTTTTTCCTTGATCTCTTTCCAGGCGTGGTCCAGGTAGATCAGCATGACGACCCCGGTTTCAGCGGCCACACCAGCCAGGGCAATGAAGCCCACAGCAACTGCGACAGAGAGGTTGTAGCCAAGCCACCACATCAGCCAGACGCCGCCAACCAACGCGAACGGCACCGACAGCATGACGATCAAAGTCTCCGTCAGTCGCCTGAAGTTCAGGTACAGCAGCAGGAAAATGAGCAACAGCGTTACTGGCACAACGAGTTTCATTTTCTCGATGGCACGCTCCATGGACTCAAACTGACCGCTCCATGTGGCGTAGTAGCCGGGCGGGAACTTGACCTGGTCGTTCACTGCTTTGCGCGCCTCGGCGACGTAGCCACCGATGTCACGCTCACGGATGTCCACAAAGATGTAGGCAGATAGCAACGCATTTTCGGTGCGGATGCCAGGAGCGCCCTTGGCCACCTCCACGCGGGCAACCTGGCCCAGCGGAATCATGGCTCCATCCATGGTCGGCACCAGCACTTCGCGGGCGATCTGCTGCGGGTCAGACCGCAATTCGCGTGGGTAGCGAACCGTAACGCCAAAACGCTCTCGCCCTTCCACCGTGGTGGTCACCATGTCCCCGCCGAGCGCCGTACCAATGACCTCTTGCAGATCACCCACCGCCAGACCGTAGCGTGCCAGTTGGGCGCGGTCGGGCTCGATGTTCAGGTAGAAGCCGCCTGTGATCCGCTCCGCGAATGCCGAGGTGGTGCCGGGCACAGATTTCACTACGGTCTCGATCTCCCGCGCCAGGCGTTCCATTTCGTTCAAGTCCTTGCCGAAGACCTTGATACCAATGGGTGTGCGGATACCGGTGGACAGCATGTCGATGCGCGCCTTGATGGGCATGGTCCAGGCATTGGAGACGCCAGGAAATTGCAGTGCCTTGTCCATCTCGGCGATCAATTTGTCGGTGGTCATGCCAGATCGCCACGCTGACTCCGGCTTGAGGTTGATGACCGTCTCGAACATCTCGGTCGGTGCCGGGTCGGTGGCCGTGTTGGCCCGTCCTGCCTTACCGTAGACCGATTCAACCTCAGGAAAACTCTTGATGATCTTGTTTTGCGTCTGAAGCAACTCGGCGGCCTTGGTGATCGACATGCCCGGCAGCGAAGCAGGCATGTAGAGCAAAGTGCCTTCATTGAGTGTCGGCATGAATTCGGACCCCAGCTTGCTGGCCGGATAGAGCGACACCCCAAGCACGACCAGGGCAATAGCAATGGTCACCCTCTTCCAGCGCATCACGCCAGCGATGATGGGTCGGTAGACCCAGATCAGGAACCGGTTCACCGGGTTACGGGACTCCGGCATGATGCGTCCGCGAATGAAAATCATCATGAGCACCGGCACCAGCGTCACCGACAGCAGCGCCGCTCCTGCCATAGAAAACGTCTTGGTGAACGCCAGCGGTGAGAACATGCGCCCCTCCTGTGATTCGAGCGTGAACACGGGCAGAAACGACACGGTGATGATCAGCAGCGAGAAGAACAGTGCCGGGCCAACCTCCTTGCACGCGGCGATCATGGCCTCGACCCGCTGCTTGCTGTTGTGCTCGGGTGGGAGCCGCTCCAGGTGTTTATGAGCGTTCTCGATCATGACGATGGCCGCATCCACCATGGCACCGATCGCAATGGCGATACCACCCAGACTCATCAGGTTGGAATTCATGCCCAGCAAGCGCATCGCGATGAATGAGATCAGCACCCCTACGGGCAACATCAAGATAGCCACGAGGGCTGAACGGATGTGCATGAGAAAAACCATGCAGACCAAGGCAACGATCAGGCTCTCCTCAATCAGCGTTCGCTTGAGCGTATCGATGGCCCGATGAATCAGGTCAGAGCGGTCGTAAACAGCCTGGATGCTGACGCCTTGCGGCAGCCCTGCCGAAACTTCGGTAATTTTCTCCTTCAGGTTATGGATGACTTCCAGGGCGTTTTGGCCATAGCGGGCCATGGCGATGCCCGAGACCACCTCCCCCTCCCCGTTGAGTTCGGTCAGGCCGCGCCGTTCATCGGGAGCGAGTTCAACGCGAGCGATGTCTCGAATCAATACTGGTGTGCCTTTTTCGGCCTTGACGACCAGGTTCTCAATGTCCGCCGCGCCGCGCAGATAGCCCTTTCCGCGCACCATGTACTCTGTCTCGGCCATCTCCACCACACGGCCGCCGACGTCACGATTGGAGTCGCGCACGACCTGTGACACCTTGGCCAAAGGAATGCCGTAGGCCCGCAGCTTCACCGGGTCGACGGTAATCTGGTAGGTCTGGACAAAGCCACCGACGGATGCCACCTCAGCGACGCCATGCGCCTTGGTCAGCTGGTAGCGCAGGTACCAATCCTGCAAAGTTCTCAACTCGGCCAGCGTCCGGTCCTTGGCGATCAAAGCGTACTGGTAGACCCAACCCACACCGGTGGCATCAGGGCCAATTTGCGGCGTGACCCCCTTGGGCATTCGACTGGATGCGAAATTGAGGTATTCCAGCACGCGCGAACGCGCCCAATAGATGTCTGTGTCATCCTCAAAGATGATGTAGACGAAGGACGCTCCAAAGAACGAAAAGCCGCGCACCACCTTGGACTTGGGTACCGACAGCATGGCGGTGGTCAAGGGATAGGTGACCTGATCCTCAACCACCTGGGGCGCTTGTCCAGGGTATTCGGTGTAGACGATGACCTGCACGTCGGACAAGTCCGGCAGGGCGTCCAAAGGCGTTCGCAACACCGCGAACACCCCTGCGACAATGACAAACAGCGTGGCCAGGAGCACCAGGAAACTGTTTCTTCCTGACCAGTCAATGATCTTCGCGAGCATGTTGTTCCCTGAAGATCAGTTATGGCCGGCGTGCGGAGTGGCCGCCGCTTTGCCCACGGGTTTCACGGAGGTGACCACCCATTCACCCTGTCCACGCTCAACGAACTCGAAGACCACCGCTGCGCCAGGTTGCAAGCCCGTCATCAGCCCGTTGTTGGAGACCTTGAACTCCATGGACATTGCGGGCCATTTGAGGGAGGGTATGGGACCATGGGCAATTGTCACCGTGCCGGCCTTCGCATCAGACTCCTCCACCCTGCCCTCACCTTGGTGCCCGACGGAGGCAGCGGGCTTGCTCGCATCAGGGGTGCCTTGTGCTTCCGACTTAGCTCCATGTGAGGAGTGCCCAAAGCCGCCCACGGCCGCCTTGAGGTTGGCTTCTGCATCGATCAGGAAATTGGCAGCGATGACCACCTGCTCACCCTCGCGAACGCCCTCGGTGACTTCAATGCGGTCGTCGCTGCGTGCGCCCACTTTGACATCGCGGGGTTCGAATCGTCCCTCCTTGAGCTGCACCAGGACGATCTGGCGCGTGCCGCTGTCAATCACGGCCGAAGTCGGCACCGTCAAAACCGCCCCCTTGCTGGCGGTCGGAAGTTCCACCTGGGCAAACATGCCAGGCTTGAGCAAGCCACCCGTGTTTGACAAGTCCACGCGCACCTGCACCGTTCGGGTTTCAGGCTTCAGGGTGGGATACACATAGCTGACTGTCCCCTGGAACACCTTGTCTGGGTAGGCATTGATTTGCACCTTGGCCTTGCCCCCCGATTGGACCAAGCCGATGTCTTGCTCGAAGACATCCGCGATGACCCAGACCGAGGACAGGTTGGCGACTTGGTAGAGCATTTCGCCCGGCATGAATCGCATACCTTGGATGGCCTTCTTGTCGGTGATGATCCCTGCCACTGGTGAGCGAAATGTCAGCGTGCGGCGTGCGTCGCCGGATTTGGCCAAGGTCTTGACCTGCTCGTCCGAGATATCCCAATTGCGAAGCCGCGCCAGGCTGGAGTCGGCCAGCTCACGCATGCCACGCTGTGTCTCACCAGAGGCATCCTTCAACGCATCGACACCCTGTGCCGCGATGGCGTACTCGCGCTGGGCAGACACCAGTTCGGGGCTATAGACCTCGAAGAGAGGCTGCCCCTTGCTCACCGCCTGTCCGGTGACGTTGGCATGCAGACGCTCAACATAGCCCTCGAATTTGGCAGCGATGGTGAAGGTCTGGCGCTCGTCTGGTTCGATGCGTCCGGCGGCACGCACCACCTTGTCCAGAGAGCGCAGACTCACCGCCTCGGTGCGAACGCCGAGTTTCTGAATCTTTTCGGTGCTGATGCGAATTTGATTGGAGTTGGTTTCTGCTTCTTCCTGCTCGCCCTCGTAGACCGCGATGTAGTCCATCCCCATTGGATCTTTTTTCGGTGTGGGAGATGTGTCGGGCAGCCCCATCGGGTTACGGTAAAAAAGTACCTTGCGCTCCTTCTTGGTAGGACCGGCAGAGGCGCCCTGCGACGCAGTCTGGTCACCACTGCGGGCTTCTGATTGGCGCTGTCCCATCCAATAGCCACCACCCGCCGCCAACCCTGCGGCGACGATAGCCAGGAATACGCCGGCCTTGAAACCTGTTGTCATTGTTCTTCTCCCACGATGCGTTCAATTTCGGTAAGCCGCTTCTGCGCTTCCACGCCGGCTTTGATCTGATTCAGTTTGGACTGACGAATCTGGCGCTGCGCGTCCAGCAAGGTCGCAAAATCCACCTTGCCCGTCTGGTACCCAGCCAGCGCAGAGCGGAAGGTCAACTCCGACTGCGGCAAGAGACTTTCGGTCGTTAACGCCAGAGAGCGCCGGGCGGACTCAAAACCTGCCACGTTGGCGTAAAGGTCTGCCAGGACTTGATTCGTGACGACTTCCTGGCGTGAGCGTGCAGCGGCCAACATGGCCTCGGACTCCCGCTCCTGGGCGCGCCGCGAATCTTGCTGCAGGGGAATATTCAACTCGACCATCAGCTCCCACTCTTTGATCGAGCCTCGGTACTGAATCGGAGAGATACCGACGTTGAAGTCGGGATAGCGGTTCTTGTAGGTCAGCTCGCGGTTCTTCTCGGCCGCCCTGATCTGGGACTCTTCCGTGCGCAGCAGCGGATTGTTCATCCGGGCGCGCCCTTCCAGCGCTGCGAAGCTGACTTGCTCCGGCGACGGCAAGGCGCGGATCTGCTCGGGTGCAGCCAAAATCTCCGAGGTCGGACGCCCAACGAGCGCATTCAACTTGGACTGGAGTTGGCGACGCTCAGCGTCCAGTGCAATCAGTTCGTTGCGCATGGTGGACTGCTCCACCTGCGCACGGATCACATCCTGTTGCGCAGCAAGCCCGCCCGCATAGCGGACCTGCGCGACTTTTTCCAATCGCGCCATCAGGTCGAGAATTTCCCGCGACAAGCGATCGTTCTGGTCCAGGTAATAGAGCTCGGCATAAGTCGTCTTGATCTTGGCAGCCAGTTCAACCCAGGCGCCTGCTGCACGGCTTCTCGCAGCTTGTGCTTGTGACTCAGCCACCTCACGCTTCAGACCGCGTTTGCCCATCCAGGGAAAATCCTGCATCAGCACGTAGCGGGTGCTTCCGACGCGCCCTGGCAATAGCGTGGGGTTTTGTTCTCCCATGCGCGTGATGTCACGCAATTCGGTTCGGAATTTAGGATCCGGCAAGGCGCCCGCAGGCGCGACGCGCTCTGCTGCCGCATCCGCATCAAAACGCATGCTGGCGATTTCTGGGTTTCTATCCCTGGCCGCTTGCAGCAACCCTTCGACACTCGATCCCAGCTTGGCCTCCTGCGCGTGAACCATCGAGCTCAGCGCCAGAGACACCACGACTACCCCCAACGACAGACGATTCCTCATAGGCATCATGACCGCCCCTTGGGTGCACGCAAGGCGGCATTCAACCGGTCAATTACTTCGGCCCAGTCCGCATCTTCCAGAAGCTCTTCGCGCAACAGAGTCGCCTGAGCTGGCGTCCAGAATGGGGCATCGGCCAGCAGCACATCGGCCGGCAGTGGAGAGTGGGCCTCCAAGAACTCCCCAATGCCTGCTGCATCCATGCGCAGGCCGAGCTGGGCAAACAGTTCAGAGAAGCGATGAAATGACTTTTCCATAGCGGTGATCCCTATTGTTCAAACACAAAAATTCTGAAGACGTGGCCAGTGGACGCTCACGAAAACGTCACGCTCAGCGCCAATACCGCAGCTCCGGACGCCATCGCACCCAGGTAGCCGAAAACAACCGATTTACCGACCTGCGCGCCGCCTGTCGTCCAGGCGATGCCGACCTTTGCCACCATGTTTGCCAATGTCGCGAGACCGAGCGCCGTGACGGTGGCGCCCGTGGACAATCCACCGGCACCATGCAGCCGAGCGACCGAGATCAAGATCGCATCCACGTCGGCAAGGCCTGAAACCGCCGACAGCACATAGAGGCCGCTGGTGTCCAGCCACTGCTTTGCCGCGGGCACCAGGACGCTCATGACAGCGAGCAGCACACCAAAACCGAGCGCGGTGCCAAGGTCGAATGGCGCCATCGCGCCGACAGCGCCCTCCCCCACTACAGTGCGGTCCAACTTGCGCCACCCCCATAGCGCAATACACAGCAGTGCCACGCCAGTGACCACCAGGGCGCTGCCGAAGGTGGACAGCAGCGCCGGCTGGATGACACCCAGCAGAACGACCATGCGAAAAAACATGACGCCACAGGATGCCAACGTGCCGGCTACCGCCGCGCCTGTCAGCGAAGGCTGCTCGCGTGCGTAGCGAGCCAAAGCCAACGTGGTTGCGGTGGAAGATGCCAGTCCTCCCAGGATCCCGGTCCACAGCACACCCCTTTGCGCGCCGGTGATCCGCATGGCAAAGTGACCCGTCAGCGACAGGCCCGCAATCAGGATGACTGCCCACCACAGCTGGTACGGATTGAGCGCGGCATAGGGCCCGAGGCCCGTATTGGGCAGGTAAGGCAGGATGACCATGGACAACACCAGCAGTTGCAGCGATGCAGTCAATTCGCGGTGATCGATCAAACGCAACCAACCGTGCAAGGTCGGCTTGAGATCCAGCAACACAGCGCCAACCACTGCTGCCGACAACGCCAAGGTGATGTTGCCGTGTGCCGCAAAGGCACCCAGGACCAGAGTGAGAAGCATCGCCACCGGGGTAGTGGCACTCAGGTTACCCGACAGTTTGGCGTTACGGGCGTAGGACACCGTCAGCAGCAGGGCGAGTCCGAGCAGCGCACCCAGCAAAGGCCAAGCGCCGAAATCTGGCTGCAGATGCCCAAGCACGCCACCGAGCAGTCCGGTCAGCGCAAAGGTGCGCAGGCCTGCAACACGTCCACCCTCCGGCAATTCGCGATCGTGCCAGCCGCGCTCCAGGCCAATCACCAGACCGACAGCAAGCGCGGCAACCAAGCCCGCGGCACCCGGGGGGAGTTCGTAGCTGTTCATCGGTTCTCTACGTTGATGGCCTGCGTAGCCGCATGCACGATCTTGCGCATGCCAGGCACCAGGACCGCACTACCGATATAACGCGAGTCGCCATTGAACAGCACCACCTCTTCGGTCCAATCCAGGCTCAGCATAAGTTCCTCACGCAGCATCGCACCCTCGGTCACTGATTTTCAGGTTGTTGAACTTCGCATTGGTATCCACCTACCTTGTGTGAATGCACGTTATGCATTTTGCGAGACCAAGGCTGACCGGAATATGTTTCAAAGATTACATCTTTGTCATGTGCTTCTTGGGGCTTGGCATATCAGCCACCGATGAACGTTGGCGCGTTTGATGGCCACATGGGCCCGCACAACGGTGTTGCGGAAGTTCAACTCGGATGTGGTGATGGCGTCCCTGGCGCCCGAATTGATCTCGTGACGCTTGACTCATTTCCGATCGGGCGATCCGGCCGGCGCGAACCCAAGATTGGCTGCGTGCCCCCGTTCCTGGATTGGAGGACAAGGCACTGAGCCGTAAGAACAGTACACACAGCAGTCACCCGACTTGGGCTTTAGCACGGTGTGACATTGCTCGCACTCGTAGAACCACTGGCAGGCGTCCGTGGGCATCGTCTCTGTCTTGGCGTGGCCGCACTCGGGGCAGGTCAGCGTCGATTCCAGTATCACCGCAGTCACTTGGCGTCTCCCAACACGGTCGCGGGATACCCTGCGTTCCTGGTGGCGCGTGTGAGGACCTCGACATTCGCCTTCGTATCGTCGAACGTCACCTTGGCCTCGCGCCGATCCAGATTCACGTCGATCTTGCTGACGCCGGATACCTTGGTAAGCGCCTTCTTGACTGTGATCGGGCAGGTGGCGCAGTTCATGTCGGGCACGGACAGCGTGACACTCTGCGTGGTAGCCCAGAGGGGCGAAGCAGAAGCGGCCAGCATGGCCAGAGCAACGAGTTTTTTCATAGCAATCTCCATTCAGTAAAACCAGGGAGCGATCAGCGGGAATCCGAGCGCGACGATGACTAGCGCCACCACGGTCCAGAACAACGACTTGTGGCTTCGGTTGACTTGCGGTAGCGCGCAAGCCTGCCCGGCCTCACAGGCTGCTGGCGCTCGCCATATCCGCCTGTACGCAAAAAACAGTGCCACAAGCGCGGCACCGATGAACATGGGCCGATAGGGTTCGAGCAGGGTCAAATTGCTAATCCATGCCCCGGAGACGCCAAGCGTAATCAACACCAAAGGCCCGAGGCAGCAAGTGGAGGCGAGGATGGCCGCCAGACCGCCGGTTAACAGCGCACCACGCCCGCCGCCGCTTCGAGTTTCAGTTGGGGAATCGGGTTTCATCGTTTAAGCTTACTTCCGTAGTTAAGTACGGAGTCAAGTGCCATGAATGAACCAACCGAAACCCTGACCATCGGTGGCTTAGCCGAGGCCGCTGGGGTCAATGTTGAGACGATCCGCTTCTACCAGCGCAAGGGCTTAGTGCAAGAGCCCGACCGCCCCCTGGGCGGCATCCGCCGCTACGGCGAGGCAAATCTGGCCCGGGTACGCTTTATTAAATCGGCGCAACGGCTGGGTTTCAGCCTTGACGAAGTCGGGGACTTGCTGAAGCTCGAGGACGGGTCGCATTGCCCCGAGGCCCGCGAACAAGCCGAACGCAAGCTCAGGGATGTGCGCGCCAAGCTCGCCGATCTCCACCGCATTGAGGCAGTCCTGGAAGCACTGGTGCAGCGCTGCTGCGCCGCAAGGGGACAGGTGCGTTGCCCGATGATCCAGGCGCTGCAGGAAGCGTGACGATGGAACTCTTGAAAGTTGCCATTCTGTTTGCGGTGACGGCAGTAGCTGAAATCGTTGGCTGCTACTTGCCCTGGCTGGTCGTAAAGCAGGGCAAGTCGGCATGGCTGCTCTTGCCGGCTGCCGTTTCCTTGTCGTTGTTCGCTTGGCTGCTGACCTTGCACCCGACAGCTGCCGGGCGAACCTATGCGGCTTACGGCGGGATGTACATCGCCGTGGCGCTGGTCTGGTTGCACGTCGTCGACGGTGTTGCCTTGACCCGTTGGGACTTCGTGGGAGCGGCCATCGCGCTGGCCGGCATGTCGGTGATCGCCCTGCAACCTGCGACGGATACTTGACGTTCCCGGAGCTCTCCGTTCTCGGTCGTCTCCGCTAATCCAGATGAAAAACGCAACCGTCTGCCCTCAAACTCGCGAAAACAGCAGACCTCGGACCTCGCACGGTCAAGAGACAAACAGAGGATCCGAATTTCCGCGGCTCCGGCCGCCTAGAGTCGAAACTCTCAATGGAAAAGAGGACTTACGGTGCTGGCTTGTCTAACAACGCCACCTTTTGTTGGGTTCTCCAAGTATTCTCGCCGTCAAGGCAACAAAGCCGGTGCCCGCAGGTCGTTTGTCTCACCACTTTTCTCCCCTGGGTCCACCGCAGTCTCTTCAAGGGCGAACTCCACGTCGATTTGGGAAAGACGCTCAAGAAGCGCCATGTTTTGGTGGTTCTCTGCACGCTCGAATAAGAGGACCTCTATCGGGCGCCACATTGCCACCCAGCCAATAATCAACAAGCCTTCGCTAATCCCAACATGCACTTTGCTGTTGCCCGGATCAACCAATAAGGCTCGTGCAAGCAGTGTCGTCGTCAGAACGGCGAGTCCTATGAACAGAAAGCGCATGCCCTGTCGCATCCTTCGGCGATATCGGCGCCTGCACTGTGCATGCTGCGCCTGAAAGTGCGCGTGAATCGCTCGTGTGATTTCGACTTCGTACTCTCTGATCGGAGTCGGGACGTGCACCATAAGCCGAAGCGGTTCTTCTCGACCATCTTCACCAGCACAGTCAACGATATAGGTTTCAACAGCATGGCTCAGTGTTTTCTCATGGAGCGGTGAAGGGTCCAGAGAATCGTAAAGCTGCGTGATTCGTTGAATTCGAATATCGATGACCGTCATTTGGACATACGCCAGGGTTGACGCTGGCTGGTTCTACTTTTTTGTGTACCGTACGTACCGGTGTAGGCGACGGGCCCCACTCAAGGCGTTACGCTGATGCCGTTGGGTGCCTTACCGACAGGAACGGTCTTCGTTACCTTGCGATCTTTCACGTCAAGCACGGAAACCGAATTGGCGTAAATGTTCGTCACATAGGCGTACCGCCCGTCACGATCAACAACCACTCCATGAGCACCAGCGCCAGTTACGACTGTCTTGACGACCTTGAAAGTCTCCAGGTCAATCATGCTGACGGTCTTGCCCGGCATCTTGCGCGTACCCTGGTTGGCCACCAGGAGCGTGCGCGAGTCAGGTGTGGCGTACAACTGGATCGGCACCGTTCCTACCGCAACCTTGCGAATCACCTTGCGCGTTGCTGGGTCGATCACGGCAATGGCGTTTTCGCCGGACAACGAGGCAAAGGCCAAGCGGCCGTCCGGCGTGAAGCCAGTCTGGGCCGGACCTTTGCCGGTCGGCACCTGCGCAACCTCCTTCTGGCTGGCGGTGTCGATGACCGATACCGTGCCACCCTTGAGATTGGCGACGTAGACCTCCTTGCCATCCGGGCTGAACCGAAGACCATGGGGAAACTGACCAACCGTAATCGTCGCCACGTGGCTCCGCGCTGCTGTGTCGATCACTGTGACCGTGTTGTCACCCCCATTGGTGACATAGGCCAGGCGACCGTCTGGTGAAACCACCACATGGGCCGGGTGCAAACCCACCGGCACCTTGGCGACGACCGTGTTGGTCACGGTGTCGATGGCCCAGATCGCGCCCGGTTTTCCCATCGCATCGTGGTCGCCTTGGGCCATGCCCTTGTGCGCAGAAACGTCGGCTGCATGGTCAGGCTCGCCGTTGTTGGTCACCCATACGAGCTTGCCGTCGGGCGACACTTGCACGTTGTGGGGCATCTTGCCGACGTGCACGTTCGTCAGCGTTTTCAACGATGCCGCATCGAGGACGCTGACCGTGTCAGCGCCTTCATTGGCCACATACACTTGATCGGCGGCCAAAGTGGTTCCGGACCAAGTCAGCAGGCCGATCTGGACCGCTGTCAAAAGCCAGTTGATTTTTCTTCTCATCATGATCAATCCTTGTTGAGAAACGGCCCTTAGATCAGGGCTATGTCCACTTTGTGGGTCCTGTATTACCGTCACCGTTTTTGTCCATCATGTCCAGGACGCATAAAAACTAGCCAGGACGTTGAAACATCAAACGAAACGCTTGCTCGATCGCAGCGTCGCGGCCTTCGCGAAGTCGTCCCAGCGCATGAGTAACTTGTCCTGCAGCTTCACGCTCACGCTCGATCAACGGGTGATGCGGCGCAAGCGGTTGTCGGGTCCTGGCGAGGGGTTCGGCCAACACACTGACCCCTTTCATCCACGGACTAAATGCTTCTGAAAACAAATACCTGCTGCTGCGCATTGGATGGAGCCACTTGAGCACTTCGGCTGTCCAGGGCGTGGACAGCGCTTGCGCCCAGGGGCTGACGAATGCCCGGTAAAGCGCCTCGTTGAATGTCGAGACCTGTTTCACCCGCTCAAAAGCTTCTTCCGGGTAATCTGCTTTCAGGTCTTCCACCTCACGGGGTTCGTAGCGGATGCTGAAGGAGGGCTTATGGCAGTCCGGGTCACCTGACGGGTTGTCGATCTTCATTTCATAAAGACCCGGGGCCAGCGCTTCAATGTCAGCCAGGCTCTCCAGGATGGCTCGATGCTCCAGACGAGCCACTCCTGCGGAGACAAAAATGCCGAGATGGCCGACATGCGGGTTGGTGAGGTAGACGATTCGCTGCCCTGCCCGCTTGAGATCATCGGTGTCGCTATAGACAGCGGGGATCCATCCAAGCGCCTGGTGCGGTGGCGTGATGTTGTCGCCGTAAGATGCAAAGATGACGATTGGATTCTTAATTCGCCTCAGGTCAGCAGTGCAACCCTGGCAAATCTGGAAAACACCCTGCTCAAGCTGGTTGCCGATGAACAAATTCTCAACGATCGCGAGGATCTCTTCTCGGCTCAGGAAATAAAAACCGTTCCACCATCGTTCGAACTCCAGAAACCGCGCCTGCTCACTGTCAACGTTGGTGAAGAGTTGGGCGTACTTCTCCCAAATGGCCTTTTCGGGCTTGAGGTTCTCGAAATTCTGCGCTAGCCACAATACTGTTCAGATAGTATTTTTAAAGCCATAATCCTCATCCATCGAAGCTTCAATGGATGAGGGTGATGGCCAGAACACGCAAGACGCTGCCGTCGAGAGTTGACGTTGCGCATTTGATCAGCGCCGGGGTGCTGGCCAGCGTGTGTCCACGGACGTTGATCGAAGAAGTGTTGGCCGAGACCGGCAAGGCCAGCCAGCGGGAGCGGCTGCTGCCCGCGCCGGCAGTGGTGTATTACGTGATGGCGCTGGCGCTGTGGCGCGAAGCGCCGCTGGAGGAAGTGCTGCGCGTGGTGTGCGAAGGCCTGCAATGGCTCGGCGGCGGCCACACTGAGGCGGTGCAGGCCAGCAAGTCCGCGATCTCGCAGGCGCGCAGCCGGCTGGGCCCCGAGGTCATGCGCCAATTGGCCGATCGGGTGCTGCGCCCGCTGGCCGCGCCGGGGGCGCCAGGGGCGTGGTACCGGGGATTGCGCGTGATGGCCCTGGACGGCAGCTGCATGGACGTGGCCGACGAGGCGGCCAACGCCAAGTTCTTCGGCTACCCGGGCGCCTCGCGCGGCCAAAGCGCCTTCCCGCAGGCGCGCGTTCTGGGCCTGGTGGAATGCGGCACGCACGCGGTGGTGGCAGCCGGCATCGCACCCTACGGCCACAGCGAGCAGGTCATGGCCGCCCAGTTGCTGCCCGCCAAGCTCACGCCCGAGATGCTGGTGCTGGCCGACCGCAACTTCTACGGCTTCAAGCTCTGGCAGACCGCCTGCGCTACGGGCGCCAAGCTGGCCTGGCGGGTCAAATCCAACCTCAAGCTGCCGGTAGAGCAGATGTTGCCCGATGGCTCGTACCTGAGCCGCGTGTTCGACAGCGACGACCGCGCGCGGCGCGCAGGGCAAACGGTGCGTGTGATCGACTACGCGCTCGAGGGCTCGGCCACGCCGGCGCAGGGCAGCTACCGGCTGCTGACCAACCTCCTGGACCCCGATGCGGCGCCGGCCCTGGAGCTGGCCGCGCTGTACCACGAGCGCTGGGAGATCGAGGGGGTGTTCGATGAGTTCAAGACGCATTTGCGCGCCAACAGCACGGTGCTGCGCAGCAAGACGCCCGAGCTGGTGCAGCAGGAGCTGTGGGGGCTGCTGCTGGCGCACTTTGCGATTCGCCAGTTGATGGCGCAGGCGGCCTGGGCGCGCGAACTCGATCCGGATCGCCTGAGCTTCATGCACGCCGTGCGCGTGATCAAGCGCAAGATGCCGCAAGCTGCGGCCGTTTCCCCCTGAGCGTTTGCCTGCCTGGCGCGAGGCCCTGCTGGCCGAGATCGCGCGCGGGCGCTGCGTGAGCAGTCGTGGGCGCCTGAACCCGCGCGGCGTCAAGCGCAAGATGAGCAACTTCAATGTTCGGCATCGCGGCGCAGCGCTCCATTTGCGGCATCAGCCAGTGCCGGTGCTTCGTATCTGAACAGTATTT
>NZ_AUEX01000043.1:0-17611 GCF_000426205.1 Acidovorax sp. JHL-9 | reverse complement strand
GGCACTGGCCTTGGCATGTCAGTCGTGCACGGAATCCTTCGCGATCATCAAGCAGCAATTCGTGTCACAAGTAAGTTAGGAGCGGGCTCTTCATTCAGCGTCATTCTTCGACCTTCCGAATCACAGTGCAGCGACGGTTTGGAGGCAGACGTTGTTATGGAAGAAATGTGTGATGACGGACTCCTGACGCGTTTGAAACGAGAAACAACGATTCTTCACGTGGATGATGATGAGCTGATCGGATCAATGGTTGAACGCATGCTCACGAAGGCGGGTTTTCCCGCTCATCACTATCTGCATCCCAAGAAGGCCCTGGATGACGTTTGCTCTGGGGCAATAGGCTACGACCTTGCCATCCTTGACTACGCCATGCCTGAGTTGGATGGACTAAGCCTTGCCAAAGAGTTGCTTCGCCTACACCCTGGAAAACCAGTTGTCATCACGACAGGATTCATCTCAGACGATTTGAGAAAAAATGCGCCAACCATCGGCGTCTCGGAACTGATTCCGAAGCCGAACACAGGAGCGCAGCTTCTCAAAACGATTGAGCGGCTCGCTTTGCAACTGGCTCAGTCACGCGCCACAGGTGACTCTTCTCAGACTGTGCGAGTAGCCGAAAGCCCACCTCGTGCACCGTGTAGCGCAAATCGCGTTGCAAGGTTTGAAACAGCTGGCGGTGGCGTGGCAAAAGACCAATGCACCGGACGCCATCAAGCACGGTGATCGTTGGGGGTACAGGTGGTTGCCAACATGAACCGGGATAAGGTGGGATCACCTGTTTGTGCTCGGCATCCTCAGGGCGCGGAGCGCTGCGTACGCTTCGTGGTTGCGCTCACATCCTGGTCGGCGCACTGACGCCGAGAATCGCGAGGCCATTGCGCAGCACCTGCGCGGTAGCACCGACAAGCGCCAACCGTGCCTTCTTGACACTCTGGTCGTCGACAAGAATTCGTTCGGCGTCGTAGTAGCTGTGGTAACTAGCGGCCAGCTCGCGCAAGTAGAACGTGACGTCGTGCGGCGCGAAATCCTTCGCTGCCGCGTTCAGCATTTCTGGATATCTGGCGAGTAGCAGCATGAGCGCCTGCGCGGCCGGGCCTTCAAGTGCCAAAAGTTCAACATCGTGCAGCGATGCCACATCGCCACCCCAGCTCGCCAACACCGAGCAGATGCGCGCATGCGCGTACTGCACGTAATACACCGGGTTGTCATTGTTCTTCGTCACGGCAAGGTCGACGTCGAACGTGTATTCGGTGTCGGGCTTGCGGCTCAGCAGAAAGAAGCGCACCGCGTCGGTACTGGTCCATTCGATCAGGTCGCGCAGCGTGACGTAGCTGCCGGCACGCTTGCTTATCTTGACCTCTTCTCCACCCTTCATGACGCGCACCATCGTGTGCAGAACATAGTCGGGATAACTGGCCGGAATGCTTTCGTCCACGCCCTGCAGGCCGGCACGCACGCGTGCGATGGTACCGTGGTGGTCTGTACCCTGAATGTTGACGACCGTATGAAAGCCCCGCTCCCACTTGGCGATGTGGTACGCCACGTCGGGAACGAAGTAGGTGTACGTGCCGTCACCCTTCTTCATGACGCGGTCCTTATCGTCGCCGTAGTCGGTTGACTTCAGCCAGAGGGCGCCGTCCTGCTCGTACGTCTTGCCGGCGGCCACCAGCTTGACCACCGTCGATTCGACGCGTCCGCTAGAGTACAAGCTCGACTCGAGGTAGTAATTGTCGAAGCGCACGCGGAACGCCTGCAGATCGAGGTCTTGCTCCCGCCTCAGGTAGGCAACGGCGAATTCACGGATCGAATCGATGTCATCGACGTCGCCACTCGCGGTAAACACGCGGTCGTCCGACTTCACGGTCTTCTTTGCAACGAAGTCCTCGGCGATGTCGGCGATGTAGTCGCCGTTGTATGCCGCGGCCTTTTCGCCGCTCGGCCAGGCAGCGTCGCCCGGCTTCATACCCCTGGCGCGCATTTGCACGCTGCTGGCAAGCGTCTGGATCTGCACGCCCGCGTCGTTGTAATAGAACTCGCGGTACACCGCATCGCCCTGCGAGGCGCGCAGGTTGCAGATGGCATCACCCAGCGCTGCCTGGCGGCCGTGTCCCACGTGCAGCGGTCCGGTCGGGTTGGCCGAGACAAACTCCACCAGCACCTTTTCGCCGGTAGCCGGCTGCCGACCGTACGCATCACCAGCGGCGAGCACTTCGCGCACGACCTGCTGCTTGGCGACCGCCTTCAAGCGGATGTTCAGGAAACCAGGGCCAGCAACCTCGACTGCCTGCACCCACTGCCCGAAAGAGGGCGTGGCTAGTAGCGATGCACTCACTTCCTCGGCAAGTTCGCGAGGCTTGCGGCCAAGCGGCTTGGCGAGCTGCATGGCAGCCGTGCTGGCGAAATCGCCGTGCGCCGCCACCTTGGGCGACTCGAACGCGGCTTTGGCGCCAGCGCCGGGCGAGAGAGATTCGAGCGTTTTCGCGAGCGCCGCGAGCAGCTCTTGTTTAACCAATAACATCTGTGAATTTTACTGGGGGCACACCCTGAGTCCGCCTGGTCGGTCATCCGTCAGCCGACCTGGTCAAGGACGAAAACACCACAAGAGAGCTCTTTTCCCTGAGCGCGCTCGGCGCATCATCCTTTTCTTTGGCACCAATGCGCAGTAGATAGCACCTTCGCGATCTCCGTGTCACATGCAAACAGATTGGTCGACGCCCTTGGAGCGTCGGAAACGCTTGGACCCAAGCAGAAACTACCCCGGAGACTCTCTTCGCATCTAGGTCCGCACTTCAGGGAGCGCGACCTCTGAGAAGTGCCGTCTGATGAGATCCAGCTTAGGGTCAATATAGCGGCGGCAGAAAGGCCTGCTCGGGTTGGTTCGATAGTAGTTCTGGTAACGCTCGTCCGACGCCTTGAAATTTCTAAAGGGCAGAACGGCGGTATGCACCGCATCGCCAGACTCGTGGGCGAAGCCTGCTATCGCCAGCTCGGCCTCATGCCGTTGGCGATCTTCGAAGATGTAAATCGCACTGCGGTATTTGCTGCGAAGTGAACGGGCCCTGGTAGCAGAATGTGTTCTGAGATGAACCTCGGAAAGCGTTGCCAACTGAATTACGGAGGGATCGAAGGTGACGATCACTCCTTCTGCCCACGTATCTGCCGGCGCATCTGATTGCACAAAGCCCTGGTCGACCTTCTCGACACCGCGCAACGCTTGGAACACCCCTTCTGTGCACCAATGGCATCCGCCTCCAAAAGCGAGCTTCTCCACATTTACCTCCCACGCATAAGCGCAATTTCTGACGCAGGCTTGCCCAATTGAACGCCAGGAATGAAATGAGTGAACCGCACCGCAACTTGGTCCAAGACCTCAGTACCAAGGCAACGACTCGCGCTTTCAACAACCACGGTTTCGCCGTCGAGCCGTATAGCGAAGCTTTGAGCCTCCTCGACAGCATCAGGGGCGTCGATGTGCTCTATTCCCATGACGACGAGGGCCGCCACAGCGTTTCCGTGCAGGATGACTGCAGTGTTGGCCTTCGACAGCGGAGACTTCTTCAGCAGGGCACGCAGGCCTTCTGGCCCTCCAAGACTATTGAAGGTAGTCGCCCTCACCTCGACACGATCACAACATGCGGCATTCATAGCCACTTTGCCTTCTTGAAGCGCACGTACAGAAACAGGCAGATCGTCGCCATCAGCCCGAGCACAACGAGGTATCCATAGGTTGACTCCAGCCCCGGCATGTTCTTGAAGTTCATGCCGTAGATTCCAGCGATCGCCGCCGGGACTGCCAGTATTGCCGCCCAAGACGTAAATTGACGAGTGATGACACCCGTCCGTTGCGCCTCAAGCAGGCTGCTGAATTCAAAGACCGTCCTCAGGACCTGAAGGAGACCATTGACCATGGACTGCACACGATCTACGTGGTCAGCGACATCGTCGAAGTACGGTCTCACTTCAGCACTGATGCAGGGATAATGTCCACGGACAAGTTTTCTGACCAGTTCGGCCATAGCGCCGAGCGTGCGTTGGAAGCGCGTGAGTTCGCCCCTCAGACTGAATATCCGGGCGACCTCTTCTCGCCCAAGAAAGTCTCCCACCGATCTCCTCTCCATCTCCAGAACGTCATCCTCGATCATTTCAAAGATGGGCAAATACTGGTCCACGATTCGGTGCAAGATCGCGTGCAGCACGTAGTCGACACCCTTTCCCAGGAGCGTCGGCGAAGCCTCGAGCTGCCCGCGAAGGTTGCCTAGCGCTCCACCGTTGCCGTGCCGCGCGGTGATGAGGTGATTGTGACCCGTGAAGATCGCCGTCTTTCCATAGCTGATCCGGTCGCCGACCAGCTCGGCGGTTTGAGCGACGATGTACAGCTCATCGTTGTAGACCTCGAGCTTTGGCGGGCAAAGCGGGTGCATTGCGTTATCGACTGCCAACGGATGGAGGTGATACGCCGCTTGGAGCGTGTGAAGTTCGTCGGCGCTGGGCTCGCGAAGCGCAATCCAGCAGAAGCCCGAGCGCGCCTTATCCTGCTCGAAGCGCTCGTCGAGTGCGATTTCACGGATTCGCTTTCCTTCGTTGTAGTAGTAGGCGGCGATAACGCTCATGCTGGCCTCGCTGGAATGCGCAGACCACGCTGCACCGCTGGTCGAGCCAGCCCGCGTGCGAGCCATGCTTGGATGTTTGAGTAGTTGCTGATTCCAAGGATCTCGCCAGCGGCATACGATTCAACCAGCGCATTTACCCAGCCCAGCGTGGCAACGTCCGCAATCGAATATTCGTCGACGATCCAGTCGCGACCTTCAAGCTGGCGATCCAAGACTCCCAGAAGGCGCTTGGACTCTTCGGTAAAGCGCTTTTGAGGCCGCTTGTCTTCATAGTCCTTACCGCCAAATCGCACGAAAAACCCGAGCTGACCGAAAGTCGGGCCGATGGCCGACATTTGAAAGAACACCCAGGTCAGGGTTTCGTATCGTTTGGCGGGTTTGCTCGGAATGAGCTGGCCCGTCTTGTATGCCAGATAGAGAAGGATCGCACCGGATTCCCATACGGCAATAGGTTTACCGTCGGGTCCCGCTGGATCGATGATCGCTGGGATGCGGCCGTTCGGGTTCAACGATACGAACGCTGGATCCTTCGACTCATTGTTTGAGATGTCGATCAGGTGAGGCTCGTACGCCAAGCCGATTTCCTCCAGCATGATCGAAACCTTGACGCCGTTGGGAGTGGGTGCTGCATAAAGTTGCAGGCAATCGGGATGAGATGCGGGCCAGCGCCGCGTGATTGGAAAGGATGAAAGGCCTTGCATGGTTTTTATCCTTGGGGCTTCGACAGCGACAAACTGGTATGCAACCATCCCATCAAGGCCGGGGGGTCGGTGACTGCATCGCTAGACCACGCAGTCACGAAGACTGCTGCTAGCAGGGCCGTCGCGACGGCAACGGCAGTGAAGCCTTCTCCGCTGCAGTCTTGGCTGCGGGCTGCGCAGCGCCAATGATCTAGCGCTTCGGATGCCCCCAGCCTCCACGGGGGAGATGACAGGTATAGCCGTTCAGCAGCGTCGAATATGGCTCGCCCTTTCTTCGATCAAGCAAAGCCTTCAAGCACGACCTTACCTATGGTCGTTCCACTTTCGAGTTGCGCATGCGCCTTCTTGAGGTTTTCGGCATTAATTGGACCGAGGTTCTGCGTGGCAGTTGAGCGGATTCTTCCATCATCGACCGCGCTAGACATCGCATTGAGGATTCGCCCCTGCTCGTCCATATCCGGGGTCTGGAAAATGGACCGCGTAAACATGAGTTCGTGATGGATCGATACCGCCTTGCGCTTGAACTTCATGATGTCGAAGCCCGATGGATCGTCGATCAGGCATAGACGCCCCTGCGGTGCGATCAAGTCGGCGATGTCGTCGACATGCTTGGCGGTTTGCGTCGTTGAGAATACAAATGCGGGAGCGCCGATGCCTAGTGCCGCGACCTGGCCAGCGAGCGGCTTCGAGTGGTCGACCACATGGTGCGCACCAAGCGACGCGACGAAATCCCTGGTCTCAGGACGCGAAGCCGTCGCAATAACGGTGAGGCTAGTGAACTGGCGTGCGATCTGAACGGCGATTGATCCCACCCCGCCAGCACCGCCGATGATCAGGATGGCGGCAGCTGCGCCGGGAACCGGCTTCTTCACATCAAGGCGGTCAAAGAATGCCTCCCATGCGGTCAACGATGTCAGCGGGAGCGCCGCGGCGTCGGCCCAGCCGATCTTTGACGGCTTCTTCCCAACGATACGCTCATCGACGAGATGGAATTCAGCGTTTGCCCCCGAACGGTTGATGGCGCCTGCATACCAGACCTCCTCTCCCACCTTGAAACCTGTCACATCGGGGCCGACCGCCGCGACAATTCCAGCAACATCCCAGCCCAGCACCTTCCACTCAGCGCCTTCTGCTGGCGGCGTGCTGCCACGGACCTTGTAATCGACCGGATTGACCGAAATGGCCTTTACTTCGACGAGGATGTCGCGGTCCTTTGGTTGTGGCTTGGGCAACTCGATGTCGACGAAGGCATCCGCGGCCGAGATTGGCGATGGAGTCCGGTATCCGATGGCTTTCATGGGTGTTTCCTTTAGGGTTGTGTCGAGGTCACTTGGAAAAATTGCGAAGGGCTTCTTCGCCAGCTTCCTGGTCCTGCGCCCAGCTTCCCCCGGAAATGCCGATCCCGCCAATAATCGCACCGTCCTCCATGATTGGAAACCCGCCAGCGGCGGCCATGACGCGGGGAACGTGCCGTAGGTTCGAGGCGCCGCGGTCTTCCAAAAGGTCGACCCATTGGGCTGTCGACAGGCCGAAAGATGCCGCGGTGTAGGCCTTGTCGATGGCAATGTTGACGGCAAGATAGGAACTGCGATCGCTGCGTTCAAACGCCTTCAGATTGCCGGCCACATCCACGATCGCGACGACCGGTTCGAATCCGATGCGCTGAGCGGCGGCGATGGTCTTGGCGATGAGGCGGGCGGCGGCCTCTCGAGTGACGGAGCGGGAGGTGAAGCTGTTATCGGACATGAGGATCCTTTTCAATGGTTGAGATTCTGACGGGCCTTGGCGCATCCGGCGGCCGAAACATCATCAGTGGACGGTGCAGCGGCAACGGCATTGACGCCTGTTCCGATGCAGTCCCGGTTGCGACCTACTTTTCGTCAGCTTTTCTGCGCTTTGGAAGGATCCAGTCGGGACGTGGGAAGTGGCATGTATAGCCGCCCGGGAGCTTCTCCAGATAGTCCTGGTGCTCCGGCTCGGCCTGCCAGAAATCACCGGCCGGCTCGACCTCGGTGACCACTTTTCCACCCCACAGTCCGGACGCATCCACATCGGCGATCGTCTCATCAGCAACGTGCTTCTGCTCCACGCCGAGGTAGTAGATGGCAGACCGGTAGGAGAGCCCACGGTCATTGCCCTGACGGTTCTTCGTCGTCGGGTCGTGAATCTGGAAGAAGAACTCCAGAATTTTCCGGTAACTCGTCAACTCGGGGTCAAAGATGATCTCGATCCCTTCGGCATGCGTGCCGTGATTGCGATACGTGGCGTTTGGAACATCGCCGCCGGTGTAACCCACGCGAGTCGAGATGATGCCGGGCTGCTTGCGGATGAGATCCTGCATTCCCCAGAAACAACCGCCGGCCAGGATGGCTTTTTCGTGATTCATCAAACGTTCTCCACTTGGTCGAGATAGGCACCATAACCCTCGGCAACCATCTCTTCGCGGTGGATGAAGCGCAAGGACGCCGAGTTGATGCAATAGCGCAAGCCCCCTCGGTCCGAGGGTCCGTCGGGAAACACGTGGCCCAAATGGCTGTCGCCATGGGTCGAACGCACTTCGGTTCGCACCATGCCGTGCTCGGTGTCGCGCAATTCGTTCACGTTCGCCGGAACGATCGGCTTGGTGAAGCTTGGCCAGCCAGTACCCGAATCGAACTTGTCCGCCGAAGCGAACAGCGGCTCTCCCGACACTACGTCGACATAGATGCCAGGCTCCTTGTTGTCGTTGTACTCTCCCGTGAAGGGCCTTTCGGTGCCGGACTTCTGAGTAACCCGACGTTGCTCGGGGGTCAGGCGGTCAAGTGCTGCCTGTGTCTTTTCAAACTTCATGAAGTTCTCCTGTGCTTACTTAAAGGGCTGGGCAGCTGCGCCCAGCGGGTTCTGCTGGCCATCTGAGGTGTCCTCCCCAATGGCCAAACACGGTCAGTGCTCATCTGACAATAGGCGTAGACTGTCAATACGGCTCGAAAACAGGCGGTTGAGGGGACCACCGAGGACTACCGCTGTAGAACTTGCCCCATCGCACTAACCGAGAACTCTCGGCCTAGGGAACTCTGAACAAGTCCACCGTTCATGCTGCCACTTGTGTTGCTTGATGCAATGGAGCCTGCGGGATGAGCCAGATCAGTTTTAAGGGCGCAGAACAAAGGTGCACTCCCAGTGACTCCGGACCATTGTTTCTTGGGTACCCTCAAGGGTCAACAGGCCAATGTGTTTCATCGTCCGGCAAAAGAGGCCAGGAAACCTGAAGTCATCTGCCAGTGTGAGGCAGGCCTGGTCAGTGCGTAGCAGCCCGTCGCGGGAGCGCTGACGTTTGCGTACTATCGGGATTTCGAGGCGCCGCTTCGACCTGAATTCACGTGGAGTCAGCACCTTGAACGAACGACCGCTACTACGCATTTCGCCAGGCGATCTCGAGGGTGTGCTTGGTACTCTCGATGTCAGTTTCGTTGCCCTTTCGGAATGCTTAGTGAGCATGGGATACAGCCTGGAACTGGGCGGCATGAACGCGCCCGGCATCCACTACAACATCGTTGGTACTGGCCGGGCCTTGATTGGCAATCGCGACCCCATACCGTTGATGCCCCACACATTGATCGTTGTGCCGCCAAATTCGCCTTTTCGAATTGAGGTGGAGGGCAGCACAGGATTCACAGGCCTGCGTTCCGTCAAGAAGCAGCCCCAGATGATCTCGTCAAGCACGATACGCAGATTCTCGGCGGGAGATGGAGATCCTTCTTTGATACTGGTGTGCGGATACTTTCATGCCACCTACGGCGCCTGCGCCGAACTCTTTGGTAGCTTGACAGAGCCGATCTTCGAACAGTTCGACATCGACGATCACGTTGACACGAAACTGCAGACAGCGCTCAGCGAGCTCGTCGCACAGGAGGTTGGCAGCGGGGCAATGAGTGCGGCCTTACTAAAGCAAGTCATCGTGTTGCTTTTGCGTCGGTCGCTCGTCTCCATGAACGCCTGGGTGGAACGCTTTTCGATGCTCAGCGATCCGTTAGTAGCAAGAGCCTTTGCCGCAATGGCCATGCGTCCTAGCGACGATCATTCACTTCAAAGCCTCGCCCACACGGCCTGCCTCAGCCGCTCTGCTTTCGCCGCTCGATTTACCGCGGCTATAGGAAAGTCTCCGATGCAGGTGCTTCGGGAGCTCCGACTGCGGCAAGCGATGTTCCAGCTAAAAGCCAGTGGCCTCGCCGTCGAGCTCGTTGCCCGCAACGCCGGATATGCCAGTCGGAGCAGTTTCACAAAAGCATTCCGAAGGACCTACGGAATAGAGCCGTCCGCAGTCCGTCGCAGCGTTCCAGCTGAGGCCTAGCCGACTCAGGACGTAGCGTCCTGTGCTTCCGCCTGATCACAGGCCTGCTCCATGTCGCGCATGTGCTCACAAAGAGAAACTGCCTCGTCCGCCAAGCTCCCCGAGAAAACTAAAGTCGGCAAGGCTTCCGACCCGCGCTCAATCGTCTTGTACACAGGGCAGTTTGAGACGATTTCAAGAAGTTTCTGTTGCTGCTCGTCGCTCAAGCTTCCCTGAAGCTGTATTTCCAGACTGAAGGTGTCCGCCGCGTTCAACCCATTTCGGAGATGCGTCACCTTCACCCGAATCCGCTCCAGTGGCCACTTCTTGCGCGACGCATATAGACGCATCGTCATCACTGAGCAAGTCCCAAGGGCCGCACTCAACAAGTCGTATGGGTTGGGACCGGACCCGAGCCCCCCTATGCCTATCGGTTCATCCACGATAAACGTAGAGGAGCCAGCCCGCACCTTCAGCTGAAACGGGCCATTCTTGGTCTCGTCGATGACGATGGTTTCCCCAACCGCATCGACTCGCTGATTTATAGCCATATGAAATACCCCTCCAGGCGCCTAGAGCCTCCACTGGGTAACGACTACCAGAGACTGCCGGGCACGGATACCAGATGGGCGGGCCTTTTCTTGCCCACCTTCTACGTCGTGGGCGACACACCGTGTGGTGCACTCGGGCCAGCAATTAGAAATATACCGCCACCAAGACGTCTCCGAGTCCGGAAGAAGCGTCCAGCGCGCAGCGCCCGGCGGCCCCTCGTGTGCCGCGCCCCAGTCGGACGCCCCTGCTCCATCGATCAGCGAGTTTTCTCAGCGACCGAAACGAAGAATATGCGGCCGTCCCGCTTCACAACTATGACTGCTCGTTGGGCTCGCGAACTGACTTCCGTAAAACTGTTCGCAGCGTGGAGATTGACGTGGAAAAACGGGAAATGCCAGTCTGCGCTATGCGTAACACGACAAGAAGTGAGTCTCTAGAACAGCGGGGAGCCCAGTTCTCTTCATTAACAACTTGAAGTCCGAAAGAAGTGGTCACTTGTCGTGGAGTCCACGCTCTGGCTCGGATGGTCGATGCTCCCGGCCAACATCCATGCAGAATCAACTCCCCTGCTCCCTGCTCCCTGCTCCCTGCTCCCTGCTCCCTGCTCCTGCTCCCGCTCAGGTAAGCGCGAAGGGAAGGCCGACGGCCTGGAGAAATCCGTGTCCCGAGTTCGTTCGATGCTGCTAGAGGAACGTCAGATGAAGAAGCTCTTGTTTGTCGTCGACCCGCTGGACGAGTTCAAGGTCCAAAAGGACACCACTTTCTCAATAATGCGTGAGGCGCAGTTGCGGGGTCACCATATAGCAGCATGCCTGCCGCGAGACATTCAGTGGAAGTCAGGCAGTTTTGTCGCAGCCACAGTACAGCAAATTAGCCTGACCGGATCCTACCCAGGCTGGTACCGCGTCCACGACACAAAGCAAATGCACTTGAAAGACTTTGACGCTGTCCTCATGCGCAAGGATCCACCATTCAACGCGGAGTACATCTACGCCACCCACTTGCTGGAACAAGTTGAACGGGAGGGTGGCAACGTAGTGAACAGACCGCGGTCACTTCGCGACCACCCCGAGAAACTCGCAATCATGGAGTTCTCTCACCTCGCACCGCCGACGCTGGTTACGCGCAATGCCGAGTCCGTGCGAGACTTCCACGCGGAGCATGGCGATATCATTCTTAAGCCGCTTGATGGAATGGGTGGCAAAGGCATTTTCCGTGTCGGACAGGGCGCGCTGAATCTCGGAGTCATCATCGAAACGTTAAACAAGGGTGGCGCCGAAACCATCATGGTCCAGCGCTTTGTGCCGCAGATCGCAGACGGCGACAAGCGCATCCTCATAATCAACGGCGAGCCCGTGCCTTTTGTCCTGGCACGTATTCCGCAGGGTACCGAAGTGCGTGGAAACTTGGCGGTTGGGGGCAAAGGGGTGGCGCAGCCTTTGACTCCGCGCAACCGTGAGATAGCAGAACTTATCGGCCGAGCACTTGCACCACGCGGACTCTTACTCATTGGGCTTGATGTGATTGGTGATTCTGTTACTGAGATCAATGTCACCAGTCCTACTGGCTTTCAAGAAATCACTGACCAAACCGGCTTCAACGTTCCGGCGCTTTTTGTCGACGCGTTGGAACGGACTACACGCACAACGTAGGTCGAACCCCCGCGGCGCCCGCTGTGGTTCCCGGCGCACAGCAATTGGCCTTTAACTTTGGGAGTGAAATATGCTCGAAAAGCTGCACGTAGTTTGTCCAAACTGCCAGATCACAAACCGGATAGCGAGCGAACACCTCACGAGCGAGCCAAACTGCGGTAGCTGTCATCAACCTCTATTCAACGCGAGCTCATTCAACTTGGACGAGGCCTCCTTCGACAAGCATGTCTCGCGAAACGAGACTCCGGTTCTGGTGGACTTCTGGGCGCCCTGGTGCGGGCCGTGCCGCCAGATGGCACCCGCGTTCGAACATGCTGCGGCGCAACTCGAACCCGATTTCCGGTTGGCAAAGGTCGATACGCAAGCTGTCCCCTCCCTGGCAGAGCGCTTCAACATTCGAAGCATCCCGACACTGGCTCTATTTCAAGGAGGACGTGAGGTTGCCAGACAAACAGGTGCCATGAGTGCACCGGACATCGTCAGATGGGTCCAGGCCCAAGCCCTAGCACGGAACCTGGGATAGATATTGCATAGCCACCGTTGCGTCTTGCTCTTCGAGCCAGGATTTGTTCAGCGGCCATGGTCTTTGGGCCGTCAACGGACGACCTCACTCTGACAAGTACTCCTGTCCCACCAGTTCATTCTGGGCGAAGTTCATCGTGTCTGGCAGTTGGTGAACGCATGTCCATAGGAAAGCATAGCTATGTGCAATGCGTTTACCGCTTCATCATCCGGCTACTGCCCTTCCTCGTGCTGAATTTTCTCAGTGCCCTCGGCGCCACCGACTTATGAGACATCGATAAACAGATGTCGACCCCTTGGGGAGTAGTGCGAAGCGATGCGCGGGTCGCCCTTCACACTCCCCAGACGATATCGACCCTGGCTTTTTCGCAGCGCTGCAGCATCTCGATTAGGGGGATGCTGCGCACGCGCAGGCTCACCGTGTCGGAGGAAGGCGATGCATCGTCTGCGTCTTCGTCTTCCTTGGGCTTCTGGCGCGCCTCGTCGGCCGCCACGGCAGCGAGGATGGCCTTCACGGCCCCACTCATCTCGGCGGGCTGGATGATGCCCGGACCCGACGGGTCCTTGCCCATGATCTCCAGCAAAATCTTGCCGTGCTGCTTGAGCATCACGAGGTCGCCCGTTTCACGGGACTTGAATCGATACGTAGACATAAGATGCCTCCTGTGGTGAGGTGCCAGACCATTCTTGCGCCGATGCGCCCCCGAGACCAGGCGGCCTCGCGAACAAGATGGTCTGGACGGGGCCCGTTGCCTTATGTCGGCTACGGGTTTTGTGCTTCGTGTGCATCACTTCCTTGTCTAGCTGTACCGGAAATGACATGGCGCCTCAGGCTGTCTTCGTCATGTACCCCATCCAGGGCCAATAGGTCAACGCGAAGACAACCAGAAGCGCCATGGCTACCAATGTGATGACGAAGCCGGTGCGAACGAAATCTCGTGCGTCGAATGTGCCTGTGCCGTAGGCAATCATGTTCTGCGGCGCGTTCACCGGAAGGATGAATCCAAAGCTCACGACGAACTGCAAAAGCATCGTCATTCCGATGACGTTGATGTCTGGCGTCTGAACGGCCAGCAGAACGCTCATGATGATGGGAATCATCGTCGAGGCGAGAGCTGTGGCGCTCGCAAAGCCGAGGTGGATGACGATCAAAAACAGCGACAGCAGCATCAGGACAACGAAGGCGCTGGCGTGTTGAAGACCAAGGTTCTGCACAATCAGGTTTGCGAGCCAGCCGGCCGCATTGGTCCTCAGCAAGGCCGTTCCCACACTGATGCCGACCGCGAACAGCACGACCGTTCCCCAAGGAAAGCCGTGCTGCGACTCTTTCCAATCCATCACGCCCAGGCGAGGCAGCAGCATCAAGGCGATCGCGGCGATAGTTGTCGACGACGTGTCGAAGTCGTGCAGCACTTTCTCGGTCGCCCAAAAGCCCAGCAGTACCAACACGATTGCCAGGAGCTTCCACTCTCTCGTAGTTGTCTTCCCGATCGCATCCAGCTGCTTTCGAATAGTCGCCCGCCCGCCCTCGATCTCCTTCATTTCCGGTTTCATCATGCGGGTCATGATGAAGTAGACCGCGACGCTCATCAGGGCTGAGAACGGCGCCCCGGCAATGAACCACTCCATCCACGTGATCGTGGCCTGGAACTGCTTTTCGATGAAGCCGATAGCCACCAAGTTCTGCGCCGCCGCGGTCTTGATGCCGATGTTCCAGACGCTGGCAGTCTGTGCCGCTGCGATCACCAGCAGGCCCGCGAAGCGACTGCGCTTGTCCACCTTGAAGGCAAGAATGAATCCCATCATGATGGGCACCAGGCAAGCCACCCTTGCCGTTGTGCTGGGCACGATGAACGACAGCAGGAAGCCCACGACCATGGCGCCAATAACGATGTGGTTGGTGCGCGCATCTACTTTTGAAAGCACGAGCAGCGCGATGCGCCGGTCAAGCCCCGTGGCCGTCATAGCGGCGGCGATAAAACAAGCTGCCGCGACCAATGCGACAGCACTGTTTGAAAAGCCCGACAGTGCCAGGCTCAGCGCCGCACCGGTCCCAATGTCACCGCTCGCTGGCTTTGCGACATCGGGGGTCGCAGCCAGAAGGAAGATCATCAGTGCGCCGACTACTACAGCACTCACGGCATAGTCGAGAGCCTCGGTCATCCAGACGATCACGGCGAAGGCAAGTACAGCCAGCATCACCTGGCCAGCCAGCGGCAGCCCCGGCGCAGCCGGCATCCACAGCACGGCCAACAACGCAGCAACCGCAAGGACGAGGCCCGCAGTCTTGATGAAGTGCCGATTCGATGAGGGCGGCACGGAAGGCACCTGTGTCGCGAGAGGAGCGGCCTTCAATAGCTGATTCATGAGATTCTTTCCTTGGCTGCTCTGGTGATGAGCGATTACCCCAGAAGATCGGCGCCCCCCGGCACCATGGCGACGTTCAGCGCAATTCAAGTTGCCTACGCAGACGTGCCACTTCTTCAATCAAGTCCGCCGTGAGGGCCGCCAGCTGTGGATCCGCATCAAAGCAGGTCTCCAAGTGCGCAACCCGACGTGCGCGCACCAGTGTGAAACAGTCGAAGCGCCATCCTTCAGACCCCACGTGGACATGCAGCACGCCTGCCTCAACGCGTCTCTCAAGCCAAAGCACGTCTACGCCGCAGGCCCGCGCCGCCTCCTCAACTGAGAACACCGCGCCTATCAGCACTTCTGCATCGAGTATGGGTTTCATGTTCACGCTCCTGCGACTGTCCGCGCGTCAAATCCGGGAAATGCGTGCGCCAAGGCCGAGTACGCGTCGCGCTGTCCGTCGGTGGCAGCGGCCGGCAAGACGACTTCCAGCACCAGGTAAAGGTCACCGGGTTCGGATGCGGGGATTCCACGACCCCTCAGCCGCAGCTTTTTGCCAGGCGTCCAGCCGCCAGGGACTGTTACCTCCACAGCGTCGTCCGCTGGCAGTCGCACCATCACTGACGCTCCAAGCGCGGCTTCCCAAGGAGACAGCGATAGGCGACCGTGTACGTCCTTACCGTCGGCACGCCACTTGGTATTTGCGCGGATCACCACTTCCAGGAGTAGGTCGCCGGGTGGGCCGCCGTTGACGCCTGGACTACCCTGCCCAGCCAACCGGATGTGCTGACCCTCCCGTACTCCCTTCGGTATCCGAACTTCCAGTTGGCGTTTCTCGCGCCTGGGTTGGCCTTGATCGTCAATACGCACTGCGTCTAGCTCCAGCATGCGCACCGCGCCAAGATAGGTATCCAGTAGTTCGAGTTCGATGCGTGTGTGTCGAGCCTCACCCGGAATTGGTCCTTCAGGGTGACGCGCCCCGCCCCGGCGCGTGCGGTTGGCCCGCCCGAACAACTCCTCAAAGAAGTCGCTGTGCTGCGCGTTTCCGCCAACAGATGTGAAGTCGAAGCCTTGTTGCCAGCCTGGTGGAGGCCGGAACTCGCGAGCGCTTTGTGGCTGCGCTAACAGCTGATCGTATTCGGCGCGCTTTTCAGGATCTGACAGAACTCCATTGGCCTCGTTCACCTCCGCCATCCGTGCAGACGCGTCCGGTACCTTGCTGACGTCGGGGTGGAACTTGCGCGCGAGCTTGCGAAACGCTTTTTTTATCTCCTCTGGCGTGGCCGTCTTCTCCACGCCGAGCGTCTTGTAGTAGTCCTTGAACTCCATGCTTGGCTACCCGGTCACCGTCGGAACTCAGCGGGAATCGGATCCACGCTCAGCTTCAAACTGGTGTCGCGCTCCACCGCCCCGACTCGCCCCGCACTGAGCGCACGCTCAATTGCCAACGCTGGTGGGCGCGTGCCGAATAAACCTTGGCTGCTACGTCTATACCGACATAGCTTCACCCTCAGCAAAAGGCTTTCCAATCGAAGTCTCATTGAATACCTGCCCCCGAGATGCCAGCGGCATGCGACGAAGGACGCGTTGCAACTTGACTGCTCCGACGGGCGCCAACATTGCCGCCGACTCTACTCTCGCCCGTTAACAGAATTCGCATATGGAGTCCCCATTCAACTTGCCGCCGACACGATGGCCCTCGGAGGGCGCTTAGGGAAGGTCTGCAAAACCTCCCTCCCGTTGAACTGGCAAACGGCGTGAAGTGAGGAGAAGATAGGGGCATGAACCAAATCACGCTGGGGCTGGACCCCCTCCACAAGAAGACGCGCAAGGAAGTGTTTCTTGAAGAGATGAACAAGGTCGTGCCATGGCATGCCCTGGTCGCGCTCATCCAGCCGCACGCCCGCGGAGCGCACCAGGCGCTCGGTGGACGCCCACCGTTTGCGGTGGAGACCATGCTGCGCATCCACTGCCTGCAGCTGTGGTGGAACCTGAGCGATCCGGCGATGGAAGAAGAGCTGCACGAGCGCCCCTTGTACCGCCGCTTTGTGGGCCTGGACGGCGCCGCGCGCCTGCCTGATGAGAGCACCATCCTGCGCTTTCGCCACCTGCTGGAGAAGCACCAGCTCGCCCCTCAGGTGCTGGGCACCATCAATGCCGGGCTGGCCCATCAGGGCTTGCTGCTCAAGACCGGGACCGTGGTGGACGCCACCATCATTGCCGCGCCCAGCTCGACCAAGAACAGCAGCGGTGAGCGTGACCCCGAGATGCACCAGACCAAGAAGGGCAACCAATGGCACTTCGGGATGAAGGCGCACATTGGTGTGGACGCCGATTCGGGCCTGGTGCACAGCGTGGTGGGCACGGCGGCCAACGTCAACGACGTGACACAAGCCGGCGCGCTGGTGCATGGAGAAGAGAGCGATGTGTTCGCTGACGCGGGCTACCAAGGTGTGGCCAAGCGCGAAGAGACGCAGGGCATCGAGGCGAACTGGCACGTGGCCATGCGCCCGGGCAAACGCAAGGCGCTGGACAAGAGCACACCCATGGGCGAGATCATGGACAAACTGGAGCAGGCCAAGGCGCGCATCCGGGCGAAGGTGGAACACCCGTTTCGCGTGATCAAGCAGCAGTTTGGTCATGCCAAGGTGCGCTACCGAGGTCTGGCCAAGAACACGGCGCGCCTCACGATGCTGTTTGCGCTGAGCAATCTGTGGATGGTGCGCAAACGACTTTTGAACATTGAGCGGGGATGAGTGCGCCCGCATCCCGGGCGATGCCCTGCGAGGCAGGTCAAAACGGCCGCAGAAGGCCGAAATCCGCCTTCAAAAACCATCGGTATCCGCCTTCCATGTCGTCATCTGAAAATCGACGACTCAGCTCACGCTGCGGCGGGGGTTATGCAGACCTTCC
>NZ_AUEX01000042.1:0-17725 GCF_000426205.1 Acidovorax sp. JHL-9 | reverse complement strand
CGATGCGCAGAGCGCCGGCGTCGGTCAGCACGGTCTTGGCGCTCTTGCCGTTGCGGTGATTGGCCGCAGCCCCTTCGGGCTTGGCCTGGCCGGGGGCGTAGCCCAGGTGGTGACTCATCTCCGCGCCCAGCGCGCGCTCAAGCACCGACTTCTTGAACTGCTGGAAGATGCCCTCAAGCTCGGCTGGCGTGACTGGCCCGGGAATGAGTTGCTCAAGCAGCTCGGCTGAGAATTGCGGCTGCGCCGCCTTGTCCGCTGATGCGGTGGTCTTCGTCTTGCGTGGCATTCATGCTCCTTGTTGACATGCTATGCCTCACACACAAACTTTCTGACAGGCTCCCCGTGGGCAATGCGCCGGCCAGTCCGCACGCCGGCCATAACTGACCCTCAGGGAACACCATGCTCGCGAAGATCATTGGCTGGTCGGGAAACAACCGCTTTCTGGTTCTGCTTGCCACCCTTTTTGTCATTGCAGGGGGAGTGTTCGCGGTCCTGCGAACACCGCTGGATGCGCTGCCGGACTTGTCCGACGTGCAGGTCATCGTCTATACCGAATACCCTGGGCAAGCGCCCCAGGTGGTCGAGGACCAGGTCACCTATCCGTTGACCACATCCATGCTGTCGGTGCCCAAGTCCAAGGTGGTACGCGGTTTTTCCTACTTTGGAGCGTCCTTCGTCTACATCATCTTTGAGGATGGCACAGACATTTACTGGGCGCGCTCCCGTGTGCTGGAATACCTCAATTTCGCATCCGGCCGAATGCCCAAGGGTGTCACGCCGCAAATCGGCCCTGACGCCACCGGTGTGGGTTGGGTCTACCAGTACGCCTTGCTTGCCAAGGACAAGACGCTGGCCGAGTTGCGCACTTTGCAGGATTGGTACCTGCGCTATCAGCTGACCAAGGCACATGGCGTGGCCGAGGTGGCATCCATTGGTGGTTTTGTCCAAACCTACCAAGTCACCGTCGATCCGGTGAAGCTGCGGGCCTACGGCATTCCGTTGGCCAAGGTATCACAGGTCATTCGCGACTCCAATCGTGACGTCGGCGGCCGCGTTGTCGAGATGGCCGAGACGGAATACATGGTGCGCGGCAAAGGCTATTTGCGCGGCGTAGCGGACATTGAAAACCTGGTCGTCAAGGCTGAAAAGGGCACGCCCGTATTGATGCGAGACATTGCCCGCGTCGAGATCGCTCCCGACGAACGGCGCGGCCTGACTGAACTCAATGGGGAGGGCGAGGTGGTCTCGGGCATCGCCATGGCCCGCTATGGCCAGAACGCCCTGGAGGTCATCCATAACCTGAAGGAGAAGATCTCCGAGGTCTCGACCGGCCTGCCCGAGGGCGTGACCATCGAGGCGGTGTACGACCGCTCCGACCTGATTCATCGGGCCATCGATACGCTCAAACGCACGCTGCTGGAGGAAAGCCTGATCGTGGCCTTGGTCTGCATGGTGTTCCTGATGCACATTCGATCCGCCCTCGTGGCTATCTTGATGTTGCCCGTGGGTGTGCTGATTTCCTTCATCGCGATGCGCCTGCTGGGCATGAATTCCAACCTGATGAGTCTGGGGGGTATCGCCATTGCGATCGGTGCCATGGTGGATGCGGCCATCGTCATGATCGAGAACGCCCATAAGCACTTGGAGAGGCTCCCGCCCGAGCACGACGGCAGGCAGCGAGCGCAAGCCATGCTCACCGCCTGCAAGGAGGTCGGCCCGGCACTGTTCTTCTCGCTGCTCATCATCACCGTGTCGTTTCTGCCTGTGTTCACGCTGGAATCACAGGAGGGACGCATGTTCTCGCCGCTGGCCTTCACCAAGACCTTCTCCATGGCGGGCGCGGCGCTCCTGTCGGTGACGCTGGTGCCGGTGCTCATGATGATCTTCATTCGCGGGCGCATCATGCCGGAGTCACGTAACCCGGTGAACCGGTTCTTGATCTGGGCCTACCGACCCATCATCGCCGCTGTGATGCGCTGGAAGAAGGCGACCATTGCTATTGCCCTGATCGTGCTGGGGGTGTCGCTCTATCCGGCCAGCAAGCTGGGGTCGGAGTTCATGCCGACACTCAATGAAGGCACCTTGCTCTACATGCCCGCTTCGCTGCCCGGCATGTCGATCACCAAAGCCGCCGAGTTGCTGCAGACGCAAAACAAGATCATCAAGAGCTTTCCGGAGGTGGAGTCGGTCTACGGCAAGGCAGGGCGAGCCAGCACGGCCACCGACCCCGCACCGACGGAAATGTTCGAGACGGTCATCAACCTCAAGCCTGAGTCAGCGTGGCGATCTGGCATGACCACCGATAAATTGATCGCCGAGATGGACAAGGCACTGCAGTTTCCAGGCGTCTCCAATGCCTGGACCATGCCCATCAAGGCGCGCATCGACATGCTGTCCACCGGCATCCGCACGCCCATTGGCATCAAGGTCTTCGGCAAGGACTTGAACGAAATGGAACGCCTGGCGCGGGAGATCGAGACCGTAGTGAAAGCGGTGCCAGGCACAACCTCGGCCTTCGCGGAGCGGATCACAGGCGGTTTCTATCTCAATATCGAGCCTGACCGCACGCAGCTGGCGCGCTACGGGCTGGCGGTGGGTGATCTGCAGGAAGTCATTGGTACGGCACTCGGCGGGGACATGGTCACTACCACGGTGGAAGGGCGAGAGCGTTTTGGCGTGACGGTGCGCTACCCGCGCGAACTGCGATCCGATCCGCAACAAATCGCTCGCGAGGTCCTGGTGCCGACCATGGACGGAGCCATGGTGCCGCTAGGCCAGGTCGCGCGCGTGGAGGTGGCCAAGGGCGCACCGGGCATTCGCACCGAAAATGGATTGCTCTCAGCCTACATCTTTGTGGACATCCGAGAGCGTGACGTTGGTGGCTACGTCGCCGAGGCGCGCAAAGCAGTGAACGAGCAGGTCAAATTCCCGCCCGGCTACTACGCCACATGGAGCGGTCAGTTCGAGTCCATGGAGCGTGCGGTGCAGAAAATGAAGGTGGTCATCCCGGTCACCTTGCTGATCATCTTCCTGCTCCTGTACCTGAACTTCAAGCGGTTGACCGAAACCTTGATCGTCATGTTGTCGGTGCCGTTTGCCTTGGTGGGCGGTATCTGGCTCATGTGGTGGCTGGGCTACAACATGTCGGTGGCCGTTGCGGTGGGTTTCATCGCGTTGGCTGGGGTGGCGGCGGAGACGGGTGTCATCATGCTGATCTATCTCGACCATGCTTGGGAAGAGATTCAGACCCAGCGGCGTGCCGACAACAAGGAGCCTAGCGTGGCAGATCTCTATGAGGCCATCATGGAAGGCGCAGTCGAGCGGGTTCGTCCCAAGATGATGACAGTCGTTGCCATCATGGCGGGCCTGCTGCCCATCATGTGGGGCACTGGCACCGGCTCGGAAGTGATGAGCCGCATTGCCGCACCGATGGTCGGCGGCATGATTTCCTCGACCGTACTGACGCTGGCCGTGATCCCTGCGCTTTACGCGCTCGTCAAGCAAGTGGAACTTCGAAGAAGGCGCGCTTGATGCAATAGGCCTCGCATGCACAAGCAACTACTCGCCCGTGGCATCCGGGTAGGCAAAAATGGTTCTCAGGTGAAGGCGGGCCCGACAGAAAGGTGGTCCAAGCACGAAGGAGGGCGGCTGCACCTCGATGGTGTCGCACTTCAGCCGTTTTCCGGACCTACTTTCTGTCGCCTGGCTGGGATGTCAAAGGAGTTGCCTGTAAGCAACCCGCTGACGAGAGGAAATGCGAAGCAGATCATCAGTTGGTTGGATGTGAATTTAAATAGTTAACATAATATACATCGTATCTAGTCGCACAGCGCATCAAGGCCAGGCGGTTTGACCCGGAAACCCGCGCCCAGCTTGCCTCCCGCTTCGTCACCCTGTACCGCTCGCTGGGGTGGGATCAGGCCGCCTGCGCGAAGAATCTTCACATCACCCAGCGGACTTTACATAACTGGGAAACCGGGCGGCACGACATTCCTTACACGGCCTACCGGCTGCTGCGGCTCCTGAACCGCATGGAGCTACCGGGCGATGCCTGGGCGGGCTGGGCTAGCGCAAACCGCTACCATCCAAGCCATGACCATACCTGCACCGGCAACTCCCCCAGCATCCACCATCCATTTAGGCCACCAAGGTCGGGTTTGCATCGTCACCGGCGGCGCACAAGGCATTGGTGAGGCCTGCGTCCGCCGTTTTGCGGCCGAAGGCGCCAAGCCGGTGATCGTCGATGTGGACGATGCACGCGGCCAGGCGCTGGCGCAGGAACTGGGTGTGCTGTATGTCCATTGCGATGTGGGTGACAAGGCCCAGGTGGACGCCCTGGTGGCCCAGACTCTGGCGGCCCATGGTCGCATCGACGTGCTGGTGAACAATGCGGGTATCTTTCGCGCTGCAGACTTCCTGGACGTGACCGAAGTCGACTTTGACGCTGTGCTGCGGGTCAACCTCAAGGGCTCGTTCCTGGTCGGTCAGGCGGTGGCGCGGGCCATGGTGGCACAAAATGACGGTTGTGGCGGTGGCTCCATCGTCAACATGAGTTCGGTCAACGGTGTGCTGACCATTCCCAATATTGCCAGCTACAACGTGAGCAAAGGCGGCGTGAACCAGCTCACGCGCGTGATGGCGCTGGCGCTGGCCGACAAGAACATCCGTGTGAACGCCGTGGCGCCCGGCACCATCGCCACCGAGCTGGCCGCCAAGGCCGTTCTGACCAGCGACGAGGCCAAACACAAGATCATGAGCCGCACGCCCATGAAGCGGCTGGGCGAGCCGTCGGAGATTGCCGATGTGGTGGCCTGGCTGGCCAGCGATGCCGCCAGCTATGTGACCGGCGAGATCGTGACCGTGGACGGCGGGCGCATGACGCTGAACTACACCGTTCCGGTTTGAATGCGCGGCCAGCCTACCGGGCCAAACCATGCGCCGCCCGCAATCGCCCAGGCGTTGACCGCGCCGTACAGCACCAGCGCCACGGTTTGGGCGGCGAACACCGCCGCCAAACCGCCACCCCAGTGCAGCGCCAGCCAGCCGCCGGTCACCGCAACAGCCAGGCGCACGATGTTGCCGATGACGGGCCAGAGGAGGCGCCCTGCCCCTTGCGAGGCAAAGTACAGCACCAGGCCCAGGCCAAAAAATCCATAGGCAGGGCCCACGGTGCGCAGATACAACGCACCCGCCTCCAGCATGGCCGGCTCGTTGTTGAACAGCGACAACCACGCGTTGGGAAACGTTGCCGCCCATAGGCCAATCGCCTCGGCCATCACAAACGCCATGGCTGCGCCGATCCAGGTGGCGCGTAGCGCCCGCTCGCGCTGGCCCGCGCCGATGCAGGTACCCACCATGGCCACCAGCGGTGCACCCAGACCAAAGACCAGCGGTACCAAGAGGTATTCCAGCCGGGACGCCGTGCCGTAGCCCGCGATGGCCGCCGTGCCAAAGCCGCCCACCAGTGCGGTGGTGACGCCAATCGCCAGGTTGGTGGCGACGGTAGAGACCATGCCCACCAGCCCGACCCGCAGGATGTCCTTGAACAAGACCCAGCGAAACCGGATGTGCGCCAACGACGGCCGCAGCAGGCTGCGCGGCGACCACAGGTACGCCGCCAGCACCACGCTGCCAGCCAGGTAGTACGCCATCAGCGCGATGGCCCCGCCGGCGATGCCCAGGCCGGGCATGGGGCCCCAGCCAAAGATGAACAGCGGCGACAGCGGCACCAGCACGAAGGCCCCCAGTACCGTGACATAGGCCGGCACGGCCATGTTGCCCGTGCCCCGGATCACGGCCGACAGCGTGTTGAACAGCCACACCAGAAACGCACCCGCAAACACCCAGCTGGAATAGACCAGTGCCGCATCCAGCGCGCCGCCCGTGCCGCCCATGCGGGTGTAGAGCCAGCGCCCTCCTCCCACCAAGCCTACCGTGAACACCAGCGAGAAAACCGCCGCAATGGCCAGTGCATGCAGCACCAGCGCATCGGCATCGTCACGCCGCCGGGCGCCCAAAGCGCGTGCAATGGCCGACGCAATAGCGCCGCCCATGGCCCCGGCGGAGGTCATCTGCATCAGCATGACGACCGGAAACACCAGCGCCATGCCCGCCAGCGCGTCGGTGCCCAGTTGGCCGACAAAGTAGGTCTCGATGAGCCCGACGCCCGCCTGTGCCAGCATCACCAGCACATTGGGTGCCGCCAACCGCAGCAGCGTGGGCGCAATCGGCGCCTCCAGCAGCATGCGGGTGCGGGGGTTGAGGCCGTCAGTCACAGGACAGACGCCGTTGCAGAAGAACAGGCCTGGCACGCATCAGTCGGCATGGCCATGCTCATGTACGGGTAACGCCGCCAGCAGATCCATGGATTCATCCACCAGCGCATGCAATGCCATCACGCGCTCCACGCCGAGCGCTTCATTCAGCGCGCGTTGCGCGGCCTTCCAGTGGCGCTGCGCCTGGGCGCGTTTGTTGCGGCCGGTGTCGGTGATGTGCACCAGGCGGCTGCGGGCATCGGCGCCCGCTTCCAGCGTGACCCAACCGGCATCCACCAGCGGGCGCAGGTTGCGCGTCAACGTCGAGGCGTCCATCTTCATGGCCACCGCCAGGTCGACCGGACGGATCGGGCCCAGCTTGAGCACGTGTGACAGCAGCGAATACTGCGTGGTCTTGAGCCCGCATTGGGCCATTTCGGCGTCGTAGTGGTTGGCCACGCGGCGCATCAGCTGGCGCAGCTTGAAGTTGGTGCAGCCCTGCGGCAGCACGGGGACCAGGGTCGATGGTTCGGCTTGCATGGATTTCATTGTATCTGCAATAATTGCATATGCAACCAACGCGTTTCAACCACACCACCGCCCCGTACGCCCCATGACCCAGCACAACCACCTTGAACACTGGCTCGCGCAGGAGCGCGACATCCTTGCCGCACTGGATGCAGGCCCCGGCCCGGGTGTGGCCCGCCGCGACCAGATCGCTCACCTGACCGGCCTGCAGCAAATGCAAGCCATGCTGCGTGGCGAACTGCCCTATGCCGCCATCGCCAAGACGCTGGACTTTTTGATCGTGGACGTGGGCGAAGGTATGGCCACGTTCCAGGGCACGCCCCGCGTGGAGCACTTCAACCCCATGGGCACCGTGCACGGGGGCTGGTTTGCCACCCTGCTCGATTCGGCCCTGGGCTGCGCAGTGCACACGCGCATGGAGCCCGGGCGTGGCTACACCACGGCCGAGCTGGGCATCAACCTGGTCAAGGCCATCACACCCAAGGTGCAGCGCGTGCGCGCCGAGGGCCGCGTGATCCATGCTGGGCGCCAGTTGGCGACGGCCGAGGCGCGCCTGGTGGGGCCCGATGGCACGCTCTACGCCCACGCCACCACCACCTGCCTGGTTTTCGACTTGCCGGCACAATCGAAGGCATGAAATTCCTCCACACCATGCTGCGCGTTGGCAACCTTCAACGCTCGATTGATTTCTACACCCAGGTGCTGGGCATGCAACTGCTGCGCCAGTCCGAGAACCCCGAGTACAAATACTCGCTGGCGTTTCTGGGCTTCGAGGGCGGCAACCCCGGCCAGGCCGAGATCGAGCTGACCTACAACTGGGGCGTGGAAAGCTACGAGATGGGCACGGCTTATGGCCACATCGCACTGGGCGTGCCGGATGCCTATGCCGCGTGCGAGAAGATCAAGGCCTCGGGTGGCAATGTGACACGCGAAGCAGGCCCGGTCAAAGGCGGCACCACGGTGATCGCGTTTGTGACGGACCCCGATGGCTACAAGATCGAACTGATCCAGCGCGCCGAGGGCACGGGCGGCGCTGGTTTGCGTTAATCCTTCACCATCAAATAAATAGCTGGTAGCGCTTTATTGATAAAAGGTAGTGGCATTCTTCACTCATAAAAAAACCCGGCATTGCCGGGTTTTTGGGTTCAATGCAAGCTCTTGGTCACTGGGCGCTCAGTGCCACTTCCACGCGGCGGGCTTCGGCGTTGCTGCCGCTGGCGGTGGTTTCCTCGGGCTTCTTCAGTTCGATCTTGTCTTCCGCCACGCCCAGGGCCTTGAGCGCGTCGCGCACGGCAAAGGCGCGTTGCTTGGCCAGCTCGGCATTCAGGGCGGCATCGCCCGTGGCGTCGTGGAATCCCGAAACCACAGCCGTCTTGCCTTCGGACACACCCTTGACCACATCGGCCAGGGCTTCGTTGGCGCCTGCGGCCAGGTCGGCCTTGGCGCTGGCAAAGTAGAACTTCACCACGCCGTTTTCCACGCGCACGCTGGCGCCGTCGGTGGCCGCTGCGTCAGCGGCGGGTGCTGCTGGCGCGTTGCTTGCAACAGCGGTTGCAGCGGGCTTGGGTGCTGCCGAGCCGCCCATGCGCTTGACCACCACGGTGCCCACCACCACGGAAATCAGCAGCGCAATCAGCGCAATCAGGAAACCGAGGGCAAAACGTTCTTGGCTGTCGTCGTCAGACATGGGAAATCCTCGTAAAAATGGTGGTGCCAGTGGCGCGCAACCCGCATGGTGGCGCACCCGGCCTGTTGAAACAAAGCCTTGGATTGTAGAGTGAACGCATGACGAATCTGCCCGCCCCCCTGCGAGATCCTGCACCCATGCTGGAGCGCGCCCTGATGGACTGGGGTGGCCACGAGGATCTGTGGATCTTTGGCTATGGCTCGCTCATCTGGCGCCCGGACTTTGACTACGCAGAGCGCAGAGCCGCCAAGGTGCACGGCTGGCACCGTGCACTCAAGATGTGGAGTCGCGTCAACCGGGGCACGCCCGAATGCCCGGGCCTGGTGTTTGGCATGCTCTCGGGCGGCAGCTGCCGGGGCATGGTGTTCCGTGTGGACAAGGCGCATGCCCCGCAGGTCCTGGCCAACCTGTGGCAGCGCGAGATGGTCACCGCCGTGTACGACCCACGCTGGCTGGCCTGCCAGACCCCGCACGGTCCCGTGCGCGCCCTCGCCTTCACCCTGTCGCGCAAGAGCCCCAACCACACCGGCGTGCTGCCCGACCATGAATACCGCCGCATTTTCGAGCAGGCCCGCGGGCGCTTTGGCACCACGCGCGACTATGCGCAGACCACCCATGAGGAGTTGCTTCGGCATGGCATCCAGGACCAGGCCCTGGCCCGTCTGATTGCGCTGACACACCGTCGGCGCTGAGCCCAGGCCTCCTTCGATAAGGGCCATGCGCGTGGTTGCCACCACATCCTTGATCGCAGGCCTCGTTGCCGTCAACGTTCGCGACGGTTCGCGGGGGAGCCCTGTTGGCGGTGAGGCTGACAGCGGCAGCCGAAGGCAATGGGGAGGCTGGCGGTGTGAGCGACGGGCTCTGGCACCGTTGCAGCCGCCGGGGATGGCAGTTGTAGTTCTTTCACGCCAGATGGAGAATGCACCATGGGGCACGATGGCGCTCGCCGGCAGCACCTGTGGCAGGCACCCCAGCCTGTGAGTGCCGGTGCTTACCGTCAACCTTTTTCAGGAGTTTCAGGCATGTCCTTGCACACCGTTTTCCTATCGACCACCCTGGTGGCCTCGCTGGCGGGCTGCGCCGCCTATTCCGCTGGTCCCAGCGCCACCGCCCAGCTCCAACCCACGCGCGGCAACACTGCAGCCGGCACGGTGACGTTTGTCCAGTCGGGCGATGTGGTGAAGGTGTCGGGCACCATCAGCGGCCTCAAGCCGGGCGCAGAACATGGTTTCCACGTCCATGAAAAAGGCGATTGCTCCAGCGGCGACGGCATGGGCACGGGCGGCCACTTCAACCCGGGCGGCAAGCCGCACGGCCACCACGGCATGGGCGAACACCACACGGGTGACCTGCCCAGCCTCAAGGCCGACGCCAGCGGCGTGGCTGCATTCCGCTTCGAGTCGCGCACCATTCGCGTGGGTGGCAGCGCCAACGATATCGTCGGCAAGGGGCTGATCGTGCACCGCGACCCGGATGACTACCAGACCCAGCCCACTGGCAATGCCGGCCCGCGCCTGGCCTGCGCCGTGATCACGGCGAGGTAAACGCACCGCTACGGGCGCGCTGCCAGCAACTGCGCGACGCGCTCCAGGTCCTGCACGGTGTCCACGTCGGTCACCGTGCCCACGTCTTCCACCTCCACCCACCGCACCCGGCCCTGCTGCGCCTGCTGGCGCACCACGCGCGCGGCGCCCTGCTCGCCCGCCAGGGCCAGTAGTCCGGGCAGGCATTGCGCCGCAAAACCCACGGGGTGACCATGTTCACCCTGGCGCACCGGCACCGCCACGGCACAGTCCGCCAGGGCGGCTGCGATGTTGCGCAGGGTGTCGGGCTGGACCAGCGGCAGATCGCCGGGCAATACCAGCCAGCCGGGGGCATCGGCCGTGGCGCGCACTGCGGCGGCAATCGAATCCCCCATGCCCGGGTGGCCCGCATCCTCCAGATGCCAGGGCAAACCGCTGGCGCGCACGGCGGCCAGGGTGTGCTCCAGCACCGTGCGCCCCGCCAGCGGCGCGCACAACTTGTGCACGGCACCGCCCGATGCGGCAAAGCGCTCGCCCCGGCCCGAAGCCAGTACCAGCACCACGGGCGGGGCGGCGCAGGGCGCGCGGTTTTCTCCTGCCATCACGCCAGCTTGAACGGCAGCTCGCGCGGCGTCTTGCCCGTGATCTGGGCAATGGCGTTGGCAAACGCCGGCGCCAGCGGCGGCAGGCCTGGCTCGCCCATGCCCTTCGGCGGGTCGGCGCTGGGCACGATGTGCACGGTCACCTGGGGCATGTCGGTGATGCGCGGTACGGCGTAGTCGCCGAAGTTACCTTGTTCCACCACGCCGTCCTTGAGGGTGATGGCGGCGCCCGGCAGGCAGGTGCCCAGGCCCATCAGCGCGGCACCCTGCACCTGCGCTTCCACACTGCGCGGATTGACCGCCAGGTTGCAGTGCACCCCGGCGGTGATGCGGTGCAGCCTGGGCGTGCCGTCTTTCACCGAGGCCTCGACCACATAGGCCACCACCGACTCGAACGACTCATGCACCGCCACACCCCAGGCGCGGCCAGCGGCCAGCTTCTTCTTGCCGTAACCCGACTGGGCGACGGCCAGCTGCAGCGCCGCCTTGTGGCGCGGGTGCTTGTCGCCCATCAGGGCCAGCCGGTAGGCCACGGGGTCTTGCTTGGTCGTGCGGGCCACTTCGTCGATCAGGGTCTCCATGGCGTAGGCCGTGTGGGTGGAACCCACGCTGCGCCACCAGAGCACCGGCACGTTCACGTCCGGGTGGTGCACCGACAGTTTCATGGGCACGTCGTAGGGCTCTTTCATGCCCTCGATGGCCGTGGCGTCAATGCCGTTCTTGATCATGAAGGCCTCGAACGGCGAGCCCTTGGTGATGGACTGGCCTACGATGGTGTGGTCCCACGCCAGGATCTTGCCCTTGGCGTCAAAGCCGATCTCGGCGCGGTGCACGTGCATGGGGCGGTAGTAGCCGCCCTTGATGTCGTCTTCGCGGCTCCACAGCGTGCGCACCGGCGCGGTGATGCCGGCAGTGCGCGCGGCCTTGGCCACGCCGCAGGCCTCCACCACATAGTCGCTGGTGGGAATGGCACGGCGGCCAAAGCCGCCACCGGCCATCTGGGTGTTGACCTTGACGTTCTGCGGCTGCAGGCCCAGCGTCTTGGCGGCGGCCATCGCGTCCAGGCCGGGCATCTGCGTGCCCATCCACAGTTCGGCCTTGTCACCGTCCAGTTTCACGGTGCAGTTCAATGGTTCCATGGGCGCGTGCGCGAGGTAGGGGAAGACGAACTCGGCGCTGATCTTGTGGGGCGCGCCCGCCAGCGGCGCCATGTCGGCCTGCAGGGCCACGTTGCCCGGCTTGGCGGCCAGTTCGCGGTACTGCGCCAGCAGCGCAGTGGTGTCGGACTTGGTGACCGCGCTGGTGTCCCATTCCACCTTCAGCGCATCGCGCCCCTGCTTGGCAGGCCAGTAGCCGTCGGCCACGATGGCCACGCCCTCGCCGCCTCGGTCGGTGGGTACGCGCAGCACGGCCTTCACGCCCTTGATGGCTTTGGCGGCGCTGTCGTCCAGCGACTTGACCTTGCCGCCAAACACGGGCGGGCGGGCCACCACGGCCGTCAGCATGCCAGGCAGGCGCACGTCAATGCCGTAGTCCTGCTGGCCGCTCGACTTGGCCTTGGCATCCAGCCGCCCGGTGGGCTTGCCGATCAGGCGGAACTGTTGGGGGTCCTTGAGCGCGACCTTTTCCGGCACGGGCTGCTTCATGGCGGCCTCGGCCAGCGCGCCATAGCCCAGCTTCTTGCCGCCAGGGCCGACCACAAAGCCGTTGCTGGTGCGCAGCGTCGACGCGTCCGCACCCCACTGCGCAGCAGCGGCCCCGACCAGCATGGCGCGGGTGCGCGCGCCCAGCTCGCGGTACTGGGTGTAGGAGTTCTTGATGGAGTTGGAGCCCCCCGTGAGGTGCATGCCGAACGCAGGGTCGGCATAGGCCGGGTTGGCGTCGCCGTGCACGCTGCGCACCTTGCTCCAGTCGGCGTCCAGCTCTTCGGCCAGGATCATGGGCAGGCCGGTTTGCACGCCCTGGCCAAAGTCCAGGCGGTTGATGGTGACGGTGACGGTGCCATCGGCGTCAATGCGCACGAAGGCCGAGGGCTGCTCGTGCGGCTTGAGGCCTGCGGGTGCCGCAGCCGCCGCACCCTGCTCGGCGGACACCAGCGGAAACGCGCCCAGCGCAAAGCCCGAGGCCGCAGACACCTTGAGGAAGGTGCGGCGCGCCACGCCGTCCGGCGCGTCCAATGCTCCCGAAGTGATAGCGCCTTGCGCTCTATCCATTAGCGCCTGGAGGTGTTTTGGCATGAAATGCTGTGCCTGGCCCTGCAGGGCATGGGGTTCGAAGTGCATGGTGTTCTCCTTCCATCAGGCCAGGGTCTTGGCGGCGTCGTGGATGGCCGCGCGGATGCGCACATAGGTGCCGCAGCGGCACACGTTGCCCGCCATGGCAGCGTCGATATCGGCGTCGGTGGGTTTTTTCTTGCCTTGCAGCAAGGCGGTGGCGCTCATGATCTGGCCGCTCTGGCAGTAGCCGCATTGCGCCACGTCGTGCTTCACCCAGGCAGCGTGTACCGCTTTGCCCACCTTGTCGCTGGACGTGACGGCCTCGATGGTGGTGATCTTCTGGCCCGCCGCCGCCGAGATCGGCGTGATGCAGGAGCGGACGGGCGCGCCGTTCAGGTGCACCGTGCAGGCCCCGCACAAGGCCTGGCCGCAGCCAAACTTGGTGCCGGTCAGGCCCAGCGTGTCGCGCAGGGCCCAGAGGATGGGGGTGGATTCATCGGCATCCACCGCCATGTCTTTGCCGTTGATATTCAGATTGGGCATCGTGGGTTCTCCTGGTGGAAAGAGGAAATTCATGGGCGCACGAACGGGGCCGCACACAGGGCTGCACAAAGTGCCGTGCAATCAACCCGTGCGGCACGTTACGCCTTCCGTCCATCCCTGCGCCCGCACAAGGTTACTTGGCGCACCGACAGGGCCGTCGATTGCATCGGGGCGTGCACAATCGTACCCATGACCACCTCCATTGCCGACCTCCGCAAAAGCTACGAGCGCGCCGAACTCAACGAAGACGCCTCCCACGCCGCCCCCCTGCAGCAGTTTGACCAGTGGCTGAAAGAAGCCATCAGCGCCGAAGTGCCCGAGCCCAACGCCATGACCGTGGCCACTGTGGGCAGCGACCTGCGCCCCAGCACGCGCGTGGTGCTCATCAAGGGCTACGACGAGCGCGGTATCGTCTGGTTCACCAACTACGACAGCCGCAAGGGCCGCCAGATCGCCGGCAATCCCTATGTGGCCCTGCAGTTCCACTGGGTGGAGCTGGAGCGCGTCGTGCGCATCGAAGGTGTGGTGGAAAAGGTCAGCGATGCGGAAAGCGACGAATACTTTGCCAGCCGCCCGCTCGACTCGCGCATCGGCGCCTGGGCCAGCCCGCAAAGCCAGGTGATTTCTGGCCGCGGCGTGCTGGTGGCCAATGCCGCCAAATATGGTGCGCAGTTCATGCTCAAGCCCCCGCGCCCACCGCACTGGGGCGGCTACCGTTTGAAGCCCGAACAGTGGGAGTTCTGGCAGGGGCGCAAAAGCCGCCTGCACGACCGCCTGCGCTACCGCCAGGACGGCGGCGCCTGGGTGCGCGAGCGGCTGGCGCCCTGAGCGCCCCCTATTCCATTGCCAAACCCTCCGTGGGGTTGTCGCGTCAACTTGCCATGCTACCGCCCTGCCTGCGGCTTCGCGCCTGGACGCGAATGATCCGGAAACGGGATTACAGCCGGGCCGCCAACAGCAGCGCCACCGGCACCGTGACCAGCGCCAGCGCGGTGGACACCGCAATGCTGGCGGTGACTTCATCCTGCGCCACTTCGTAGCGCTGGGTGAACAGGAACACATTGGCGCCCACGGGCAGCGCCGCCGCCACCACCATCACGGCCAGCGACAGCCCCGACAAGCCTAGCGTCCAACCCAGCGTGCCCAGCACCAGCGGATGCACGACGTTCTTGACCAGGGCGATGCGCAGTGCGGCCTTGAAATGCGTGCCGACGGTGCTGAAAGCCATCGTGACCCCCACCAGCAGCAGCGCCAGCGGCCCCAGCGCCTGCCCCAGCAGCTGCAGCGGCTTGCCAACCACCTCGGGCACCACCAGCCCGGTCTGCGCGAACAGCAGCCCGGCAATGATGGGCAGCGGCACGGGGTGCACGATGCCATTGCCCATGGCCTGCAGCACTGTGCGCAGCATGGAGTGCTGCGGGCCGTCACCCGAACGGGCGCGTTCGCGCGCGGCGGCCAGTTCGAACACCACCGTGGCGGCGGTCAGCAAAATCAGGGCATGCACTGAAATCAGGGTAAATAGCGTGACCAGCCCGGCCTCGCCAAACACCAGCCCCACCAGCGGCACACCGATCATGATGGTGTTGCTGAAAGTGTGGGCCAGGCCGCGTGCCGCCGCCAGGCTGCTGAAGCCCTGCACCACCAGCGTGGCGGCAAAGATCAGACCGGCAGCGGCGAAATACACGGCCACGGGGCCAAAGTCGAGGTCCTGCACCTGCACGGAGCTCATGGTGCGAAACAGCAGCGCAGGCGTGAGCACCATGAACACGAGGTTGGACAGATCCTTGACCGAAGCGGCCCGGATCCAGCCGCGCCGTCCCGCAAAAAAACCCAGCGCAATGAACAGGATGACCGGAACCAGGGACGTGAAGACGGGAGAGTTCAAGGTAGGACGGGCGCAGTGCGCAAAGAGCCGAGGAGAAAGCCCGGCACCCTGGCGCCGAAACTACTTTTTTGATAGCTGATGGTGCTTTTCCATTCAGCGCCAGTGACTATTTTGGTATAAAAATCACAGCCACGCGGCCAACAGCGCGCCCCCTGCTCCGCAGGCCAGCACCACCGCCCAGGGCGGCGCGCGCCAGAACGCCAGCGCCACAAAGGCGGCCAGCGCCAGGCCAAAGTCGGCGCCGCCGTGGATGGCGCTGGTCCACACGGGGTCGTACAGCGCCGCCAGCAGCAGTCCCACCACGGCGGCATTCACGCCCGCCAGCGCCGCCTGTGCATGCGGATTGCGCCGCAGGGGCTCCCAGAACGGCAGGGCATCCGCCACCAGCAGAAACGAGGGCACAAATATCGCCACCAGGCACACCGCCGCCCCCAGCCAGCCGCCCGGCCAGACCTGCATGGACGCGCCCAGAAACGCCGCAAACGTGAACAGCGGCACCCCCCCCGTGCGCCGGCGCAGCGGCACATGAAGACCATCCGGCGCACCGATGGCAGGTTCTGGCGCTACCGCCCTGCCTCGCCCAAACAGCCACCAGCCGGCCGCGCCCGCGGCCAGCATCACACCCACCTGGCCCGCCACGCCGGGCACCAGCAGCACCCAGCAGCACCCAGCAGCATGCCAGCGCCATCAGCGTGACCCGCGCCTGCCCCACGCACAGGCTGCGTGCCATGGAGGTGGGGTCACCGCCAGTGCCGCATTGCGGCATGGGACGGGCCGGCGCGCTCAAGCTGCCACCTGGACCGTCTCGATCCGGCTCCTGCCGTTTTTCTTGGCCGCATAAAGTTGCTGGTCCACCGCCTCGATGAAACGCGAAGGCTTGATGTGTTCGCCTGGCGTGACGGTGCCAACCCCGATGCTGACGGTGACGCGCTGGTCCAGCGGGGATTGCGCGTGCGCTATCGCCTGCTTCTGAATCAGCCGCTGGCAGCGTTCGGCAACTTTCAAGGCCACCGCGGCGTCGGCTTGCGGCAGCAGCACGACAAACTCTTCGCCGCCAAAACGCGCAGCCAGGTCGCGCGGGCCGTCCAGCGCCAGGTTCAGTGTTTGCGCAATCTCGATCAGGCACTGGTCGCCGCGCACATGCCCGTAGAGATCGTTGTATTGCTTGAAAAAATCGATGTCGAACAAGAGGATGGACAGGGGCTGCCCGTTGCTGCGTGCGATTTCCCATTCCACTTCGAGGCTGGCATCAAACCGGCGCCGGTTGGCGATGTTCGTCAACCCGTCCTTGAATGACAGCGCTTCCAGTTCTTTTTGCAGAACGAGCAACTTCTCTTCGGTCTTCTTGCGTTCGCTGATGTCGAACATGAAGCCAATCAGCGCGTCGGGTTCGCCCTTTTCATTGCGCACCACATGTACCACATCGCGCAGCCAGACATAGCCGTTGTCCTTGGTCAGCGCCCGGTAGTCGGCCTCGTGATCGACTCCGGCCTGCGACTGGGCCACGCAGAAATTCACCACGTGGTCGCGGTCCTCGGGGTGCATGCGCGTCGCCCAGTCTTCCACGGTCATCCAGCTTTGCGGGCTCCAGCCCAGCAGCGCTTCGATCTGGGGGCCGATGTAGGCAAACTTCTTGGTCGCCCAGTCGATCTTCCACGGAATGGCCTTGGTCGATTCCAGAAGGGTTCTGTAAACCGCGTCGTCGTTGCTGAGTTCACTCACGTCGGACATGCTCCATCCCTCCGGGGTCAATGTTGCTGAAATTATTGCTTACTAAAGTCACAGCATCACACAAGCCCTGCTCCGGTCGATTTCAGGATGCAGAGGGTTCGTCCCCAGCCACATGCCACTGCGCAGGCCCTCGGGCCGTTCGCGCGACCCCACCTGCGCGCTGGCCCCCAGGTTTCCTGCTGCACATTCAGCCCGGCATACACGCCATAGCCCGGGCCCGCGCGGACCGAGCGCCCGGCCTGGATCACCGTGGCCACGTCGATGGAGCCGCGCCCCTCCACCGCCAGCACCGCACCGGTCGACCGGTGCTGCGCCAGCAGGCACCGTCCACCCGCCCGGCGTTGACCAGGGTGTCCAGCGCCTCCTGGCAGCCCGTGCCGTCCTCCACATTCCCGCTGAACCACCGAAACCCGTCCGCACAAGGGCTGTTGGCCCGCAGAAATTTCTTGCTGAATTCCATGGCCATCACTCCGTGTGCAGCGCAGCAGTCTTTGCGCGATGGGATGCCAGGCGCGGTGCGCGGCCAATAGCCCCGCTCTTGGCAAGCGCCGCAACGCCGCAGACCGCCCGCAAAGACCACTGCCCCAAGGGTTGGAGCGAAATTGGGCGAGATCGCGAACAGGCTCTAAGAACCTGTTCAAAGTCTCCCCACTGGCGTGAGAAGCTCGGGGAGTGAGAAAGAACTATCCGAGCGACATCAGTCGCGAACAATTCGAGACCATCAAGCCACTGTTGGAAAGCGCGCGCAGGAAGACT
>NZ_AUEX01000041.1:0-18609 GCF_000426205.1 Acidovorax sp. JHL-9 | reverse complement strand
TTTGCTCTGCCGAGCCGGTGGCCACCCCGGGGGAATTTGACTGCAGTTGCTCCAGCCAGCGCTGGTGGTAGCTCCTGACCGTCTTGCGGTCGATACCCGTGATGCGGGCGATCTCGCGTTGCGATGTGTTGCGCTCCAGCAGTGTCTCTATGGTGGCGCGTTGGTTGGACTTCAAGACATTCACTCCTTGGCCTTCCCTCAGGGAAGACCGGATCAATGTCCTGCCAACAGGTGCCGACGACGCCGGCGTTAAACCCCTATCCCCGATCAGTTCAGGTGGGGGAGTTTGAGGTGGCCATAGACGGGGGAATTTGGGTGGCCATCAGGGCTGGTGCCAACCGCACCGCTGATTGGCAGCTTGCGCGCGCTGAGTGAAACCTTTCCCGATCTCCCGGTGCATTTTTCGACTGAAGGGCTGGGCGGTTCATTACGGCGGCTTCGCAGTGGTTCGGCAGCCATTGCCCTGTGCTTGCTGCTGCCTGGCGTCCCTGATGACATTGCTGCCTATCCGTTGCTGCGCGCTCGAATGCATGCGGTCGTTGCGCCTGGCCACCCTCTTGCTTTGTTAGGACGTCCGGCGACAGAGAGCGATCTCGCTCCGTATGTCCAATTGGTCCTGTCGGATCCGGTCGACCCGGACAGCGCAAATTACGGGGTGGCCGGCACTAGACTTTGGCGATTTGTCGATCTCGGTCGTCGATTCGATTTTCTTTTGGCGGGATTCGGTTGGTGCCGCATGCCTGATCACCTCGTGGCGCCAATGATCGCCGCCGGGGAGCTCACCGCGATCGAGGTTCACGAAGATCCCACTCCGCCCGAAGGACTGATCATCTACGCGGCACACAGGCGTGATCGTGTGCTTGGCTTTGCGGGACGATGGTTACTCGATGAGTTGCGTCGAAGCCTCGTCTCGTGATGAAACCCGCTACGCAGAGAAAGGAGCATCTAGCTACGTTCCTTGTATGTGCGTTGTATGTGGGGCGGCTTGAAACCTCAGTCCGATGACGCAGCACACAAGCTCACTCTTGCTACATCCCAGATCAAAGGCCATTTTCCGAACGAAGTCGTCAAACTCCCTGTCCAAGTAGGCAGTCCGAAGCACCCGTTCATTGCTCGCACGTTCGTCCAAGTCGGTGCCTTTCACTACGCTCAGTGACTCTATGGCCACCGTGCCAGTCATGACTGATTGCAATGCCGCCTGGAGTAACTGACGAAGCAACTCAGCTCCCACGGCATGTTGCTGCATGCAGAGTCTGGCAATTTCCAGATCCACCGCGCGATCTATATAGAAGCTGCGGTTCTCTTGCATATTTCAGATAGTTCAGGAGGCTAGGCATCAAAGCCCTTTGACCTCGACGATCTGAAGCAACCTGGCAGCCGCCCCTCGCGGACGCTTGCCAGCGGTAGGCGACTCCCATCTTCGAAACGTCGAGACACTGACGTTCATCACCGCTGCGAACGCTGCCTGGCTCATCCCTATATTCTTCCTGACAAGCGCGACGCGCTCTGGCGGATAGTCAGGGGGCCTTTCAAAGACGCCTGGAGGAAAATCATCTTTCATCTGGGCACTTCCTGGCTACGGCGCCTTGAGCAGAGCAGCATGGATTATGGGCAAGTGACCCACGTGAAGACCGACGTCAACTCTACAAAGGATGACCCTCTTACTCTTGTCGTGAATGGACTTGCGCAGGCCGGTACCTGAGATCTCATCATCAAGGATGACGTATGGCTCTCCTCGATGGTTGACGGCCAGCCACCTGTCAATTGCTTGTGCACGAGTCTCCCCTCGATTTTGGGGGGCTTCCCAACAATCATGAAGACTGTTGGAAAGAACATCGAGCTCCGTTTGTCTAAAGATGTGCTCGAACCCGTCCCGCCCCAAGAACCGCAGCCAGCTCGTCGTGATGACTACGCGTGCGTGATGCATTGCAATGGCTTCCTTCAAGGTCGTCATCGCCGGCTCGTGAAAAAGGCGCTTCCAGAAACCAGGCGGCGAATCTGCTGAGATCGCGTCGAAGCCCCCCACGTCTTCCGGACGATTCAAGACAATCACTTCGTCGAAGTCCAACATGATGATGGGCCGCAGGCTCATGGTTGGGTCCCTTGGATGCCGCTCAATGCTTCATGACATCTTGCGAGCTTGGTTGCGAGTTCCGCCTGTACGTTGAAATCTGAAAGCCCCGTGGTTCCGTCGCATGCGACTAGGTGTTCCCGAGCCCAGTGCGGCCAGTCAGACACGTCGTCGTCAAGAGCAAGCCATTGGCGAGGCTTTCTGCGTTGGACATCTTCCCAAACCTGCAGCCCCCTGGCGGTGTCTCGAAATACTGAGAGCGAGGCCGGGTCAGCACCGTGGATGCGACGGTGATAAGTCCCTCCGATGAATCGTGATCCAAGCGAGGAGGGCAGACGTTCCAGCGTCTTCGCATATCCAGGGCGAATGCACCAAGTGCTGCTCAGGACCAACGCTACATCCGGGTACGGTCGAAGAATCCCCTCGAGAATGGGTATCCATTCAAACAAGACGCGCCCCGTCTGTATCGGGCTCATGTAGATGCCTCGCTTGGGGTGATAGAGCACCGCTTCATGCTGAACGACGCCATCGAGATCGAGATAAAGCACCACGTCTGCGCTCTGCGGCGTTGAAGCAGGAACGTACGGCCTCTTGGAGTCATGGCTGCTCAACTAGCACTCTTTCATCAGGGGCCTACTCCCGTTCGCGCATCTTGGTGCTCGCAGTAGCCATTCCATTTGCATCTAAACCTCTCAGTGTGCATAGGCGCGAGGCGAATCGAGCGATGTCTCGTCGCGGCACCGGCGTGCCGAAGGCGTGACCGAATGGCACATAGCCGTGTTCCGCTGGGCTTGTTCGTCATGAGCCTTGCCCTTCCAGTCGCCGCTCAGTTCAGTCTCAGCGTCCAATGAACATATCGTATACGATATGAAGGCATTGAATGTGGGATTTGGACAATTGCTGAGTGACCTCGGCTCGCATGCCCAAGCAAGCTGCGTTGGGCGTGCGGAGTGGCTCAAAGAGTGTCGTGATCAGGAAGCGAGGAGGCGGTCTATGGAGCAGACGTGGGTACGGGCGGCGGTACTGGAAGTGTCGTGGTCAAGTCTTTTCGGACAGTCCGATAGGGGATTTTTGTAAATTCAGTGATTCGCAAGGAATTGATGCTCGTACTGAGCCGGTGAACGGTATCCCAGCGTGGAGTGCAGTCGGGTGGCGTTGTAGAAGCCCACTATGTAGTCAGCAATGTCCACCTGAGCTTCACCATGGTTGGCATAGTCGCGCTGCCAGACCCGCTCCATCTTGAGGTTCAAGAAGAAGCGCTCCATCACCGCGTTATCCCAGCAATTGCCTTTTCGGCTCATGCTGCAAACCAGTCCGTGGCGTGCCAACAAGGCCGTATGGTCTTGACTTGCGTACTGGCTACCGCGGTCTGAATGCACCACTAGACCCGGCAGTGGCTGGCGGCTTGCAATGGCCATGCCGAGCGCTGTGCACACCAGCTGGGCAGGCATGCTCGGCGCCATGGACCAACCCACAATCCGGCGCGAGAACAAATCCAGCACCACAGCCAGGTACAACCAACCACTGCGCGTGCGTATGTAGGTAATGTCGCCAACCCAGGCTCGATTGGGCGCTTGGGGATTGAACTGGCGCGCCAGCACATTGGCTGCCACGGGCAGCGCGTGACGGCTGTCTGTGGTGTGCATGAACTTGCGTCGCCAACGCGCTCGCAGCCCATTGCTGCGCATCAGCGTACGCGCCCGCTGGCGCCCTACAGCCAAGCCCTGCACCTTCAGCGCCGCGCTCAGGCGCCTGCTGCCGTAGCTTTGTCCACTGGCCTCAAACGCCGCCTTGGCCTGGACGCTGAGGGCGCAAACGGACTTGGGATGGAGACGCCGTTGCCGGGCTGCATACAGGCCTGAGCGACTCACTCCCAGAACCCTGCACCATTGACTGACCGTGGCCTTCTTCGCATGCGTCGTGGCGTTTACCAGATGCTGCATCATTTCATTTCCCGGGCGAAGAAGGCCGACGCTTTTTTTAACAGGTCGTTGTCCGATTTGAGCTGCCGATTCTCTGCTTCGAGCTGCCGAATGCGCTGCTGCTCGGCTGTCAGGGGCTTGCCTATGCCCGGGCGGCCAGCCGTCTCAGCATCGAGCTGGGTCAGCCAGCGGCGCACTGCGCTATCGACCAAGTTCATGTCTTTGCAGACTTGGCCAATGCTCAGGCCCTGCTGCCTAATCATCTTCACTACTTGCAGCTTGAAGGCGGCGTCAAACGCTCTGCGTGGTTTTTTGTCGTTCATGTTCGTCCTGTCCTCTGAGGCTAATGGCCCCTATCGAGGTGTCCGAAATTATTGGACCATGACAAAGTGCCGCAAATCTATCTGACGGAGTGGTCCGCGTTCATCTGCGGATGGTCCAATGAGGCCAAGCCTTTTTCCACGCACTTGGTCGGACATCGTGCGGCCACTGGTAAGTCACGTGCCAGTTCAGCAGTCCTGATATATGACCCACTGTCGCGTCGAGCTGTGACGGCGAGTGGAAAGGTGTACGAACTTGTCGGCCCTGCCAACCCCCAGTCTGATGCAATCTACATGCGGTCAGAGTGGTTCTCGGTCAACGGCGGAAGGTATGTGCGTGATGCAACGAATGACTTCGCTGTCTAGATGAGGCCAAAGGGAATACGTCTCTCAAGTCAATGTTGTCGATGATGTTCCAAGGGAGTTCCGGGGACGCCGTCCCTGATATCGGAGTACCCGCCTGCAGGTGCGGCGGGGGCCAGCAGTGCCCCGCTGAGTTGCTCAAGCCATCTATTTGCATGGCAAATGTCACGTGCGGTCGGCGAGTCGCGTGAACGGCTCGACCTGATGCACGTGCCAGTCACTAGCGGGAAGTACGTAAATAGCGGATTCTTGGTGCGCGCGATGTCCAAGGCGGCGAGCCAATTTGCGCGCGGGACAGGTGTTGCGGAGCCTCCAGTTGTATTCGTAGACGGCAGACCAAGCGCGCGGCAAGCCTCTCCCGCAAGTCTGCCGATCTTCAGAGTGCTTGCGCCCTGCTACATCCGCAGCGTGAAATAGTTTCTACTTCGGAGGCCAGGAGGGGGCACCTACATGCCTATGGTGCATGCCTCGTCTTTGGAGGTGATGCTCAGGTGCACACGATTGTCCCTTCGACCCCTGTGGCGCAAGGCATCGAGGGCGATGACTCTATAGGTCGCGCGCATAAAATCTCGACTCCGCCCGCGCCTCCCCCGGGTCTACGCACCTCAGGCTCCCAACGTGTCCCTGCACCTGCGCTTTTTTGAAGGCGGCAACGCCGTCAGCGACTTCAAAGTCCAGCAGCTCCTGCCCCGTCTCGCGGGCATTTCCGACAAGATCACCGGCCTCTCGGCCCGCTTCGTGCACCTCGCGAGCTTCGACGGCGAGCCCGACGCGGCGACGCTGCGGCGCGTGGGCGAGCTGCTGACCTACGGTGAACCCAGCACCCCGGCCCACCTGAAGCTGGAAGAGGCCGGCGCGCCAGCCCTGCTGGTGATGCCTCGCCTGGGTACGGTCTCGCCCTGGGCGTCCAAGGCCACCGACATCGCCCACAACTGCGGCCTGGCGCTGCACCGGGTGGAGCGCCTGGTCGAGTACCGCGTCGACCTCAAGTCCGGCCTGCTGGGCAAGAAGGCCAGCCTGTCGGACGACCAGTTGCGCGCTGTCGCCGATCTGCTGCACGACCGCATGACGGAAAACGTCTCGTTCGACCGCAGCCAGGCGCAGGCCCTGTTCACCGAACTGCACGCCTCGCCGATGGAGCAGGTGGACGTGCTCGGTGGCGGGCGCTCCGCGCTGGAGCGCGCCAACACCGACTGGGGCCTGGCCCTGGCCGACGACGAGATCGATTACCTCGTGACCGCGTTCACCGGCCTGAAGCGCAACCCGACCGACGTCGAACTGATGATGTTCGCGCAGGCCAACAGCGAGCACTGCCGCCACAAGATCTTCAACGCGCAGTTCACCATCGACGGCGTGGCGCAGGACAAGAGCCTGTTCGGCATGATCCGTCACACCCACCAGCTGGCGCCGCAGCACACCGTGGTCGCCTACTCGGACAACGCCTCCATCATGGAAGGCAGCGTGGTCGAGCGCTTCGTGGCCCGTGCCGGCGGTGAGGCTTCGCCGGCCTATGCGGCCGAAACCGCCACGCACCATGTGCTTATGAAGGTGGAAACGCACAACCACCCGACCGCGATTTCCCCATTTCCCGGTGCCTCCACCGGCGCGGGCGGTGAGATCCGCGACGAGGGCGCGACCGGCCGCGGCTCCAAACCCAAGGCGGGTCTCACTGGCTTCACCGTCGGCAAGCTCTGGGGTGGCCTCTCCGACCAGCCGGGCGGCAAGCCCGAGCACATCGCCAGCCCGCTGCAGATCATGACCGAGGGCCCGCTGGGCGGCGCGGCCTTCAACAACGAGTTCGGCCGGCCCAATCTGCTGGGCTACTTCCGCGAGTACGAGCTGTCGGTGGACGGCGTGCAGCGCGGTTACCACAAGCCCATCATGATCGCGGGCGGCGTCGGCGTGATCGACGCGACGCAGACGGAGAAGATCGAGTTCCCGGCCGGTTCGCTGCTGATCCAGCTTGGTGGCCCGGGCATGAAGATCGGCATGGGTGGCAGCGCGGCCAGCTCCATGGCCACCGGCACCAACGCCGCTTCGCTCGATTTCGATTCCGTGCAGCGCGGCAACCCCGAGATCGAACGCCGCGCGCAGGAGGTCATCAACCACTGCTGGCAGCAGGGCGCGAACAACCCCATCCTGGCGATCCACGACGTGGGCGCAGGCGGCCTGTCGAACGCCTTCCCCGAACTGACCAACGACGCGGGACGCGGGGCGCGCTTCGACCTGCGCGCCGTGCCGCTGGAAGAAAGTGGCCTGGCGCCCAAGGAAATCTGGTGCAACGAAAGCCAGGAGCGTTACGTGCTGGCGATCGCACCCGAGTCGCTTGAGGTGTTCAAAGGCTTCTGCGAGCGCGAGCGCTGCCCGTTTTCCGTGATCGGCGTCGCCACCGAAGAACGCCAGCTGGTGCTGGCCGATGAAGCCCAGCAGAGCCCGGTCGACATGCCGATGAACGTGCTGCTGGGCAAACCGCCCAAGATGCACCGCGACGTCCAGACCGTGGCCCGCGCGCCGGCGCCCCTGGACCTCACCGGTGTGGACCTGCAGAAAGCCGTGATCGACGTGCTGAGCCACCCGACGGTGGCCTCCAAGCGTTTCCTCATCACCATCGGTGACCGCACCGTGGGCGGACTGTCGCACCGCGACCAGATGGTCGGCCCCTGGCAGGTGCCGGTGGCGGACTGCGCCGTGACTCTGGCTGATTTCAAAGGCTTCGCGGGCGAGGCCATGAGCATGGGCGAGCGCACGCCGCTGGCCGCGCTCGACGCCGCGGCTTCTGGCCGCATGGCGGTGGCCGAGGCCATCACCAACCTGCTGGCCGCGCCGATCGAACTGCCGCGCGTGAAGCTCTCCGCCAACTGGATGGCCGCCTGTGGTGAACCGGGCGAAGACGCTGCGCTGTACGAGACCGTGAAAGCGGTCGGCATGGAGCTCTGCCCGGCGCTGGGTATTTCGATTCCCGTGGGCAAGGACAGCCTGTCCATGCGCACGCAGTGGAAAGAGGGCGGTGACACGAAGAAGGTGACCTCGCCGGTCAGCCTGATCGTGAGCGCCTTCGCCACGCTGGCCGACGTGCGCGGCACGCTCACGCCGCAGTTGAACAACGCCCTCGAAGACACCACGCTGGTGCTGATCGACCTCGGCAAGGGCCGCCACCGCATGGGCGGCAGCGTGCTGGCCCAGGTGCTGGGGCAGGGTGGTGGCGAGGCGCCGGATCTCGACGACGCCAAGGACCTGGTGAGCCTGGTCAACGGGGTCAACGCCCTGCGCGCGCAAGGCCAGATCCTGGCCTACCACGACCGAAGCGACGGTGGCCTGCTGGCCGCCGCGGCCGAGATGGCCTTTGCCGGCCACGTGGGCGTGGCGCTCAACGTGGACCTGCTGGTCACCGAAGGCGACGGCATCAGCGACAGCCGCGCCGAGATGGGCGACGCCAAGAACTGGGCCGGCCAGGTCAGCGCGCGGCGCGAGGAACTCACGCTCAAGGCGCTGTTCAGCGAAGAGTTGGGCGTGCTGCTGCAGGTCAAAACCGACGACCGCAACGCGGTGATGCAAACCCTGCGCGAACATGGGTTGAACAAACACAGCCACTTTGTCGGCAAGACATGCCCGGCCAATTCGGCAATCGAGGCGGGCAAGGGACAACTGCAGGTCTGGCGCGAAGGCAAGGCCGTGTTCTCGGCCAGCCTGTTCGACCTGCACCAGGTCTGGGACAGGGTGAGCTGGAAGATCAACCAGCAGCGCGACAACCCGGCCTGCGCCGACGCCGAACACGCGGCCGCCGGCCGGCCCGAAGACCCGGGCCTGCACACAAAGCTGAGCTTCGACCTAAACGACAACGTGGCCGCGCCGTTTCTCAATCTAACGCGGCCGCGGGTAGCTATCCTGCGCGAGCAGGGTGTGAATTCGCATGTGGAGACGGCCTATGCCTTTACCCAGGCCGGCTTCGAGGCCTACGACGTGCACATGACCGACCTGCAGACCGGCCGCGCGAAACTGGCCGACTTCAAGGGCGTGGTCGCCTGCGGCGGCTTCAGCTACGGCGACACGCTGGGTGCCGGCATCGGCTGGGCGCGCAGCATCACCTTCAACCCCGGGCTGTCGGCGCAGTTCCAGGGTTTCTTTGCGCGCACCGACACCTTCGCTCTGGGTGTCTGCAACGGCTGCCAGATGTTCGCCGAGCTGGCCGACATCATTCCCGGCGCCGAGGCCTGGCCGCGTTTCACCACCAACCAGAGCGAGCGCTTCGAGGCGCGGCTTTCGATGGTGGAGGTGCTCGAATCGCCCAGCCTGTTCCTGCAGGGCATGGCCGGCAGCCGCCTGCCGATCGCCGTCGCCCATGGCGAGGGTTATGCCAACTTCCATCATCGGGGCGACGCGACCAAGGCCATCGCCGCGATGCGCTTCACCGACAACACCGGCGCAGCCACCGAGGCCTACCCATTCAACCCCAACGGCAGTCCGGGCGGCCTGACCGCCGTGACCACGGCCGACGGCCGCTTCACGGCCATGATGCCGCACCCCGAGCGCGTGTTTCGCAACATCCAGATGAGCTGGACCGACCAGGACCCGACCGCCCCGAGCGCCTGGACGCAGATGTGGCGCAATGCTCGCCAATGGGTCGGCTGAGCAAAATCTCCCGGGGCTCCGACGCATGACCATCGAAATTCCCAAAGACGCGCGTGCCGTGGCGATCGCCTCGTTCAAGAGAGGCGGGGGCGCCTGAGGCAGGGTGGTCACGGAGCATGCCATCAAGCACTTGTTACCAGAGCCAGTGGCCCGAAATGTTGCTTAGAACGGTTTGATTTTTTGAGGGATCGAAACATGTGTGGAATCGTGGGTGTGGTCAGCAAAACGCCAGTCAACCAACTGATTTACGACGCCTTGCTGCTGCTGCAGCATCGCGGCCAGGATGCGGCCGGCATCGTCACCCAGCAGGGACGCAAGTTCTTCATGCACAAGGCCAAGGGCATGGTGCGTGACGTGTTTCGAACCCGCAACATGCGTACGCTGCCCGGCATCTGCGGACTGGGTCAGGTGCGCTATCCCACGGCGGGAAACGCCTATAGCGAAGAAGAGGCGCAGCCCTTCTACGTGAACGCGCCCTTCGGCCTGGTGCTGGTGCACAACGGCAACTTGACCAATGCGAAGGCGCTGAAGCAAGAACTGTTTCAAACTGACCACCGCCACATCAACACAGAGAGCGACTCGGAAGTGCTGCTCAACGTGCTGGCGCACGAACTGGAGAAGGTCACGCGCGGCATCACCTTGAAGCCGGCCGACGTGTTTGCCGCTGTGCGCGGCGTGCATCAGCGCGTCAAGGGTTCATACGCAGTGGTAGCGATGATCGCAGGCCACGGCCTGCTGGCCTTTCGCGATCCGTTCGGCATCCGCCCGCTGTGTGTGGGCCACAACGACCAGGGCAGTGTGATGGTCGCCAGCGAATCGGTGGCACTCGAAGGCAACGGGTTCGAGCTCGACCGCGACGTGCTGCCCGGTGAAGCGGTGTTTGTCGAAATGGAAGGCAAGGTGCACTTTCAGCAGTGCGCCGATAAGGTCAGCCACAACCCCTGCATTTTTGAGTTCGTCTATCTGGCCCGACCCGACTCGGTGCTGGACGGCATCTCGGTCTATCAGGCCAGGCTGAACATGGGTGTGACTCTGGCCAAGCGTGTGGTCTCCACCGTGCGGCCGAGTGACATCGACGTGGTCATTCCGATTCCAGAGACATCTCGCCCGAGCGCCATGGAGCTGGCCCAGTTGCTAGGACTGCCGTACCGCGAAGGCTTTGTGAAGAACCGATACGTCGGCCGCACTTTCATCATGCCGGGGCAGGGCGTTCGAAAAAAATCGGTGCGCCAGAAGCTCAACGTGATCGGCAGCGAGTTCAAGGGCCGCAACGTGCTGCTGGTGGACGACTCCATCGTGCGCGGAACCACCAGCCGGGAGATCGTGCAGATGGCGCGCGACGCCGGCGCCCGAAAGGTGTACCTGGCCAGTGCTGCGCCTCCAGTGCGATATCCGAACGTTTACGGAATCGACATGCCAACAACCGACGAATTGGTGGCGCACAACCGCACGGTGGAAGAGGTCCGCGAGAGCATCGGCTGCGATGCATTGATCTACCAGGACCTGGATGCGATGACGCAGGCCATCGGTTCGCTCAACCCCAAGCTCACCGGTTTTGACGCATCGCCTTTCGATGGCGTGTACGTAACCGGTGACATCACGCTGGAAGACATTGCGCGCTTGAATGCCGGGCGTGACGTGCACGAAGAGGGCGACGGCGACACCTCGCGTCTGGCGCTGCCCAACGCGTAGCTTGCCTGAGTGCTCCGGTTGATGATTTCGCGGAAAACCGACATGACCGCGAAACGGCGGCCGGGCGAGAGACTGGGGAGCAAAGGTAGTACGGCGAGAGCTCCGAGGCTCACTGCGACATAAGCGGTTACATGTAATTCAAGGGCGAGGTCGCCGCGCGCCGTTTTTGCCAGTGAAGAAGAAGGCTTCTCCTGCGGTCACTCGCGACCCGCCTTGACCTAGCTTCGAATCTTGCCTGGCTGCACCCGAGGGTGCGGAGGCCATAGAGCGCACCATGCTTGCTCTGGAGCATCCTGTTCCTTGTGAGGACGGCCGCGGCGGCCTGGGGCACCTCTCGCTCTGCGTGCCCCCAGATTAAGCCGTCCTTGCGGAAGACACGGTCCGTATCGAACGTGTAGTGCCGCCCGAGCTCAGGCTAAGGTGCCTCAGTTGCCTGTCCGTCAGTTCTTCGCTCCACCAGCTGGATCCTCGGAGGCTCATAACCCGGCGCGATTGTTGCGTTGGAGGATCCGTAGAGAGACAAAGGATCTTGAAGCCAAAGCGCGTACTCAAGACCTTGGAGGTGATGATCCGGGGAGCAGTCCACGTTCCATCGTCTGAGCATGTAGCCCGCGTTGGCTGAGCGGACTTTGACCGTAAAGACGCCGTCTTGCATCGGATAGTCCATTTGGACTATCTCTGGACGAGGGTGGTTTGGATGAGGCACTAGCTTCAACTCAATGATGCGGCTCCACTGGTCATCCTGGTCTGCGCGTTCTTCCCGGCCAATTGGGCTGGTTTCGAGCACCTCTACGTCTTCCATCCGCGTCGGAACGAAGTCGGTGAAGTGCTTCCTCAGACGGTCGAAGGCGCGGACATGCCAGCGAACCCCGTTGTCGACCAGCGCTAGTGGCACGATCTCTCGACGAGTCTTGCCGCTGCTCACCGAGTGGTACGCCAGTGAGACGGCTTTACCCCGGTGAATTGCACGGGTGATGGGAGCAAGGACCTCGACCGAGGGAGCGCTGAGGGTGGCGGGGAACTCGCAGGGGATGACGGGCGCGCTCATTACGTCCTGGACCAAGCTGAATCCCTGGGAGAGCGTCGCCAGCACGCGTAGCGGAGGGTGGTCAAACAGCGGCTTGAACTTCGAGCTTGGCCGGTAGAGCTTGCCCGTGCTGTCGAAATCTAGGTTGTCTGGGGCCAGACCTCGATACATAGCGATATCTCGGGTGGCGCCAGCCGGTGCGGTCTCGAACTTGGAGATAACGTCTGCTCGTCTGAGCTCGCCAAGAAAGAACAGGGTGAAGTCGATGTGCGACAGCCGCTCTCGTTGTACTCGGGTCAGGGCCTCTAAGGACGGCGCCGTGTTTGGGCTGGTCTGGGATTCCATCCACGAATGATACCTATCTCGCCGCTCGAACCTCATCGCAAAAACCCTTTGACCTAATCATAATGACTATGTATAGTAATCACACCGTCTAAAACTGGCATCGTGGTGATGTGAGTGAGGCGGGTTTACAGGGGCCGATGGTGCTTGATCTGTTTGTTAACTACTTCTATCAGCGTGGGCGGCTGCGGGGCGCGGGCCAATTTCTGACCAACGTGGCGGTGTGCTGGTGCATGTTTGGCTTCGTCGGGCACGTCATCACCGCCGTGCCGGCCGCAATGCAGCGCCGCCCGGCATTGACGCTGGCTGAGGTGTTGCCCAGCGTGACGACCTGGTGGGTTCCCGAGCACCCGATCTCATTCGTCCTTGTCATCGGGTTGGGACTGCTGGGCTTCTTCCTTTCGCTCAAAGGGAAGCAGCTTGACCGCTTCCTGAACGCATAAACGGCCCGGCGCGGACCGCCTCCTTCGAACTGCGAAACACCTTGATGTCGAACCATTCCGAAGCTCCCAAGGGCATCCACCGTATCGTCAAGCTGCCTGATAGGGGCCTGGCAGATCTGTGGAACTCGATCGTTGTCGACGACGGCATCAAATCTCGCCTCGTCTCGCAAGCGATCGTCAACTTCACCGTCCGTCCGAAGGTCAAGCGTACCGTGCTACCGCTGCACGGCGCCATCCTGCTCGTCGGGCCGCCGGGGACGGGCAAGACCTCGCTGGCGCGAGGCTTGGCAAACGAGGTAGCCGCGCTGATGTCGAAGGCGGGCTTCACGCTGCTGGAGGTTGACCCTCACGCACTCGGAAGCGCCATGATGGGCAAGACGCAGAAGGCGGTTTCTGAGCTGTTCTCGCAGACGATCGCTGAAGCGGCAATGCGCGGCCCGACCATCGTCCTGCTGGACGAAGTCGAAACTCTGGCGGTCGACCGCTCAAAGCTCAGCATGGACGCCAACCCGGTCGATGTCATGCGAGCTACCGACGCGGTCCTCGTTCAGCTGGACGCCCTGGCAGAGCAGTTCAACAACATCCTGTTCATCGCGACCAGCAATTTCCCTCAGGCAATAGATGCTGCGTTCACCTCGCGCTGCGATCTGGTGCTCGAGGTTCCGCTCCCCAACCGTGATGCCTGTGAGCAGATCCTGACCGAATGCCTGACGGAACTGGGCGAGATTTTCAAGGGCATCGAAAAGCTGCCTCACGAGGCCGGCTTCAAGCGGTTGGTCGCTGACACGGTTGGCTTGGACGGTCGAACGATTCGCAAGGTTGTAGCCAACGCGCTCGCTTCGCGCAAAGAAGTGGCGGTGGCCCCCGCGAAGCTGACCCTGGCCGATATTCAGTCAGCTGTAGCCCTCGCCAAGGCCGCGCGCCCGAAAGGTAAGCAATGAGCAACGCTACTGTGGTGAAGCGCGTGGTCCGCGGATCACCGCACAGAGACTCCGTCGAGACATGGGACTTCGTCGTCGACTTGCTGACCCAGGGGAAATCCGGAGCCAAGCGAGACGAGCTGCTGTCCGTCGCCGGCATCGCCAGCTCCATCCTCACGGACATGGCGCCCAAGGATGCCGCCATCGTCGTCGAGTGCAAAGGCCCGCGAACGCGCATCTATTGTCTGTACAACGAGGACGCCATCGACGGCAGCGACGCCAAAGAGGACTCGCTGGGGTTCGACCCCTTGGAGGGCGAGTGGTTCATCTCGCTGCCGTGTCCGAAGGACGATCTGGCCTGGGTCGAACGCGCGCTGAAGGCAAAGAGCACGCGCATCACCGCTCGTGACATGGCTTCTAAGCTGGGCTCGGACTCCACAGAGGACTCCAAGAAGGCAGCCGCCGACTTTTCCTTCGACGCCAGCGAGTTCCTGAAGTCATGACTACCGTTGCCGTTCATTCCTATGCGCACTCGGTCAGCTACGTTACCGACAACATCCTGAAGAGCTTCAAGGACGTGCTTGTCCATAGCGGCCTTGATCCACAGAAGCTGGCTGGTGACCACAAGGTCCTACATGCCGGCATCAAGCGGTGGATCGAGACCGAGTACCTTGAGTCTGTGACTCTTGAGATTTACCACCCCAAGACCGACGCCCTCATCCGGCGCTGGGATATTGCGGTCTCTTATGCATGGTCTTCAGACGCAGGCAACTTCTGGGTCGATACCGACGCGATTCGCTACGCCATCCAGAAGCTGGGACTGCATCCGGCCGAGGCTCTGTACAGGGTCGTGGTGAAGAACAAGTCGGGACGGCCTGACGTTGAAGGGTGGTCCGCCACCGACTTCAGGTCAACCGACGGCATGGTGCGTCAGGGCATCGGTACTGGCGTTGAGCACAACGGCCTGAGCGCAAACATGAGCTACTGGAGACCAAAATGACTCTCACGGTGAATGAAGCATTCCGCAAGTTCAAGAGCCGCCTGGAGCTGAACCAGAAGGAGCAAGACAACGCGTCGGCCAAGCACACAGAGGTACGGGACTATTTGCACACCAAGTTCGCCATAGAAGGCGACTTCTTGACGGGGTCGTACAAGAGACACACGAAGACCAAGCCACTCAAGGACATCGACATCTTCTTTCCGATGAAGCAGACCGAGCGGCACTACCACGATAAGGCTGCTGGCGTCGTGCTTGATGACTACAAGGCGGCGCTGGTCGCGAAGTATGGCGAGAAGGCTGTTCGCAGGCAGAGCCGCTCCATCAACGTCGACTTCGGCGTTGAGATCAAGGACGAAGACAAGACCGACTACAAGGTGTTGAGCATCGATGTCGTACCTGCATTCGCCTGCGGCGACAACTACGAGATCCCGGATGGTGACACTGGCAAGTGGATCAAGACCAACCCCAAGATTCACGCGCAGAAGGCAGTAGACGCTCACCAGGCCTACTCCAGCGAGTGGAAGGGGCTAGTGAGGATGGTGAAGTATTGGAACAACAATCCGAAGCATGGTGAGAAGCCGGTGAAGCCTTCGTTCCTCATCGAGGTGATGGCGCTCGAGTGCCTGCACGGCGGCTGGGGAGGGCAGTTCGACCGAGAGATTCAGTCCTTCTTTGCCACTCTTGCAGACCGCATCGGCGACACGTGGGAAGACCCGGCGAAGCTTGGTCCGCCCATCAGTGGGTCGATGGACGCTGCCCGCGTCGAGCGGGCGAAAAAGCTGCTGACGGCTGCAGCAAGGGCGGCCGACCATGCCATCCATCTTGTCCGACAAGGTAAGAACGGAGAGGCGCTGCGTGCTTGGCGAGACCTGTTCGGCCCGATGTTCCCGCTCACCTGAGCATTACTTAATCAAATGCTTGAAGACAGATGACACAGGCAGTCAACACAACTCGATACGGTCATGCCTTCCAAGCGCGCATCTTCTGGACCTATGCGGCCAAGCTGTTGAGCTCCACTACAGCCGTCCGTCGAGTGGGCTTTGAGTCTGGTCCCCGAGGCTTTGATGACGTTTGGGTGGAGTACGACCCGAGTCGGGGGCCGCTGGATCAGTTTGGCCGGCGGCTGCAGGTGGAACGGTTCCAGTGCAAATGGCATGTAGGCAACGGCACGTTCACGCATGTGGACCTCACGGACCCCAAGTACTCCGGTGCCACGACAACGTCGCTGCTGCAGCGTGCTCGAGATGCCCACCTGTCTGACGAGTCCGGAGGCTTTGCTTCACGCATCCGACTCATGACCAACCACCGCGTTCATCTGGACGATGTTCTCCACATGTTGGCGCCGATTGAATCTTGACAGTGTGTGCCGATCCAACATTGATAGGGGGCGTATAGCCAGCGTTGGTTAGGCTGGCTGTGGATAACTATAGCCTCCTACTGGGCTTGCACCTCCAGACTGGTCTCGATCTTTCTGTTCAATTCCCTGGATTTGATCTTTCCTTTTGCCTCCTTGGAGCTGTGGCGGAAGCGGTAGGACTCATTGCCGGTCTCAACGATGTGGCAGTGATGGGTGAGCCGGTCCAGAAGGGCCGTGGTCATCTTGGCATCACCGAAGACAGCAGACCACTCCGCGAACGTCAGGTTGGTGGTGATCAGAACGCTGGTGTGCTCGTAGAGCTTGGACAGCAGATGGAACAGCAATGCTCCACCGGCCTGGCTGAATGGCAGGTATCCAAGTTCATCCAGAATGACCAGGTCCATGCGCATCAAGCTCATGGCTATGCGCCCCGGATTTCCCTTGGCCTTCTCTTGCTCCAACGCATTGACCAGATCCACCGTCGAGTAGAACCGCACACGTTTGGAATGGTGCGTCAGCCCATTGATTCCCAGCGCCGTTGCCAAGTGGGTTTTGCCGGTGCCAGGACCACCAATCAGGACAACGTTCTGGGCATCGTCGGTGAAGCTCAGGTCCGCCAGCCTCTTGATCAGCACCTTATCCACGGGTGAGACCTCGAAGTCGAAGCCAGCAAGATCCCGGTGAATCGGGAAGCGTGCTGCTTTCATCTGGTGGGCAATAGAGCGCATGTGCCGATCCACGTCCTCCGCTTGAAGCAGGTGCTCGATCAGCCAGCGCGAAGTCTGAATCGTGGAGCCGCCATCCTGCTCCATAAGGTCAGCCCAGGCGCTGGCCATGCCATTCAGGCGCAGGGCCTTGAGTTCGCTTTGCACGTCGCGTTGGTAATCAGGCATGGAGGGCTCCTTGATCATCGTTATGGGTGGGGCGCAGACGGTCGTAGCGTGCCGTATCTGCTGTGGGCAAGTGGGTGAGTTGCAGTGAGGTCTGTGCGTATTCCGGCAAGGGCGGCGCATTGAGCCGTGCCAGTACATTGCGTACATGCTCGGCACTGACACTGCCGTTGGGCGTGGCCCCTTCGAGCACCAGATCAACCGCCACCAACACGGCATCCAGGCCCGCCTGCGGCACGCTGGCCAGCACCTGTGCCATGGTGCGGTCCCCGCCGGGGTGCCTCAGAAGAGATTTGCGCAAGCGCTGCAAGGGCTCAGGCAAATCCAGGAACGGTGCGCCGTTGCGCAGTGCCCCGGGCTTGCGCTGCACCAAATCAATGTAGTGCTGCCAGTCATAGGTGACTTGGCCACTGCCCGGCGTGCGGGCATGGCTGGCAATGATGGTTTGCGCGCAGGCAATGTCCACCCGGTTGGGGTACAGACGCGTGCTGACCAGGTGCCCTGCCCATTCGCAAGGAACGGAGTAGCGGTTGCGCGCCACCGCCACCAGACAGGTGCTGCTCACCCTTGCGGGCTTCTCCACGTAGCCATCAAAGAGCACAGGCATGGACATAAGGTGGGGGCGCTCCAAGTCCAGCATCTCTGCCACCGTGAACTGCTTGTGGATTGGATGCACGGTGTCTGCCCACACTGAGCGGCAACGCTCGCCCAACCAGACATTGAGTTCGGCAAACGATCCGAAGCGCCTGCTGGCGGCCTCGATCCAGATCCGCCTGCGACTGTCCTGCACGTTCTTCTCCACCACGCCCTTCTCCCAGCCCGAGGCGACGTTGCAGAAGTCCGGATCAAACAGGTAGTGGCTGCACATGGCCGAGAAGCGTGCGTTGACGATGCGCCCCTTGCCCTTCTTGACCTTGTCCACCGCCGTCTTCATGTTGTCGTAGATGCCGCGCCTGGCAACGCCACCCAATGCCTGGAAGGAGCGGGTATGGGCATCGAACAGCATCTCATGGCCCTGCCCAGGGTAGGCCACCAGCCAGAAGGCACGACTGGCGCACAGCTTCAGATGGGCCACTTGCAGTTTGTAGAACACGCCGCCAACCAGCAATCCCTCCTCGCTCCAGTCGAACTGGAAGGCCTCACCCAGCTCGAAACTCAGGGGCACAAAGGCCCTGACGGGATCCTTGGCGCTCTCCACTCGCCAAGCGCGAATGAAGTCGGTCACGGCGCTGTAGCCGCCGCGGTATCCCTGAGCCTGAATCTGTGCAAACAGTGCCTTGCCACTGCGCCTTGCGCTCTTGGCCCGGTGAGCATCCGTGCGCAGGGCTTGCTCGAGCACCGGCACAAATGGCGTGAGCTTGCCATCGGCCTTCTTGCGCTCGTATTTCGGGGTTATGTCGCCGGGAGCCTTGAGCCACTTCTTGACAGTGTTTCTGGCCAGTCCCGTTCGTCTGCAAATCTCTCCATCAGAGAGTTGGTCGCGCCACTTCATGCGCCTGACCTTGCCAATCATGTCCATGGTGATCACCTCTTACATCCCTGCTGAAAAATTCAGCAGAGCAGTGGAACACCCCTGTCAATTTTGGATCGGCACTATCCCTTTCAGGCTGTCAATTTTCGGTCGGCGGCAACA
>NZ_AUEX01000040.1:0-25726 GCF_000426205.1 Acidovorax sp. JHL-9 | reverse complement strand
TGGTTCAAGTGGAATAACTAACGTCTCCACTGTGGCACTTTCGATGCCGTTTAGGGCGGGGGCGTCCATCCCATTGGTTTACGATCTCGCAGGGGTTGCGCAGCGGTCTTTGCGCGATGGGATGCCAGGCGCGGTGCGCAGTGGATAGCCCGGCTATCCACCAGCGCCGCAACGCCGCAGACCGCCCGCAAAGACCGCTGCCCCAAGGGTTGACGCGCAATCGGACGACAAGGCCGCCCCGGCTGCTGGCATGGGCACCAGCCCATGCGGCGCATCCGAAGCATCCACTCATCCCGATGGCGCTCCAACACGATCCCCTGGGAGATCGTCAACAGGCTCTGAGCGGGCGTGGGGGGCTCGTTCGCAACGAAGTCCACCCACTTTCATCCACTTGCCCCGAGGCCCTGGGCGTCGATCTGCGCTGGGCTTGGTGCCATGCCTTTTCCACCCAGGACATGCCCTCTGCGGAGGGCGTCATGCCATGCCGATGCGCGCGGCCCCCTGGCGAAACAGGGCTGTGCCCTGGGGGTCGAAGCGGAAAGCCGCGAAAAAGTCGTCGGCCTGGTAGCTCGGTCGCGCCTGGCGTATTGCTGTCGCATAGGTGCGAGCCAGGTCGAGCGAACCCGCCAATGCCAGGCTGTAGGCCGCGATGGCGCGGATGTGCGCGTGGGCGTTGGGACGGGCGGCGGCCTTGACGGCCCAGTCCGCTGCCTCGTCGAACCGGCCCAGGCGCACCAGCGCCATGGCGCGGGCTCCCAGCATGCCGAAAAGCAGGGGGTCGAAAGGGCTGAGCAGGCGCGAGTGGTCGGATGCTGCGATGGCAGCCTGGGGGTCGCCCGCCTGGGATTGGACAAACGCCAGCGTGTAATGACCCAGCGCGAAGCTGGGACTCAGGTGGATGGCCTGCTCCAGCTCGACCACGGCCGAGTCCTGCTGGGCGCGCAGCCACAGTGCCCGGCCCATGGCCCAGTGGGCTGCTGGGTTGCGGTCGTCGGCGTCCAGGCTTTGGCGGGCAGTGGCCATGGCCTGGTCGCACGCGGCTGCGCGCTCGGACCAGCCCTGGAAGGCGTTCTGGAAGTGCGTGAACGACAGCCCGGCGTAGGCGCGTGCGAACGTGGGGTCGAGGTGCACCGCCATGGCAAAGAATTGGCGGGCGCGCTCGTTGTCGGCCTGGTTGAACCGGTACATGTGCCACAGGCCGCGGTGGTGGGCTTCCCAGGCGTCGAGGGTGTTGGGCGGGCGCAGCAGGGCGCGGTTGCGCTCGGCCAGCTCGATCTCGCTGGCGGCGATGGCGACGATCTGGCTGCCAATGTCGTCGAGCACGGAAAAAGCGTCGTCCAGGGGGCGGTCGAAGATGTCGGCCCAGACGACGTGCGCAGTGCGGACCTCCACCAGTTCGGCCGTCACCACCAGGCGCTGCGCGTGGCGGCGCACGGTGCCGCTCACCACATAGTCGACATCGAGAAGGCGCGCGGCCTCCTGCGGGCCGATGTCGCGTTCATGCAGCGCGAACATGGTGCCCTGGGCGATGACGAACAGGCTGCGCAACTGGGCCAGCCGGGTGATGACATCGTGGGCCAGTGCGTCGGCCGTGCTCCCCCGCGCACCGGCCACGGGCGAGAGGTCGGCGAAGGGCATGACGGCGATGGACGCGCGGTGCGGATGCGCGTCGCGGGCGGTGTCGAGCGGCAGCTCCGGGCCTGCGCCGGGCTCGCCCTGGCGCAGAGGGATGGGTGGTTCGCATTCCGCGACCGCCGCCACGAAACGGTAGCCGCGGCGTTGAACGGTGGCGATGCAGGCTTGTGCCGTGCCACTGTCGCCGATGGCCTGGCGTGCCGCCTTGATGCAGCTGCTCAGGGCCGACTCGCTCACCACCTTGCCGGCCCACAGCGCATCCAGCAGTTCCTGCCGGGGCACGATGCGGTGGCGGTGCTGCAACAGGTAGGCCAGCAGGTCGAACACCTGCGGCTCGACCTGGCGTGGCTGCCCCTGGCAGCGCAAGGTGAACAGGCGGGTATCGAGCTCACAGTCTCTGAAAGTCAGCAGCACCGGCGACTCCTTCACTGAAGCAGAGTCGGGATCATAGGGCGCCCCGCCATCTTCAGCCAATCTCCACGCCTTCCCCATGGTGGCGCCAAGGAATCTGGCGCGGGCAGGGGTAAGCTTTTCCTCCGTGGCTTGGGGCAGCCCGGGCAACGCATTCAAAGGCTTCTTGACCGAAAGGAGTTCATCATGGCTACCACGCTTTACCAACGGCTGGGCGAATCGGCGGGCATTGCCCGCCTGGTGGATGACGTCATTGCCGCCCACCTGAGCAATCCCCTCGTCAAAACCCGTTATGAGAACGTCAAGGACCTGGAGCGCACCAAGAAGATGGCGACCGAGTTCTTCTGTGCGGGCGCCGGGGGGCCGCAGGCCTACACCGGCAAGGACATGCTCACGGTGCACAAGGGCATGAACATCAGTGAACAGGAGTATCTGGCGGTCATGGATGACATCGTCGGTGCCATGGTCAAGCACCAGCTGGACGATGCCACGAAGAACGAGGTGATCGGCATCCTCTACGCGCTCAAGGGCGACATCATCCGTGTCTGACCGGTTCCGTGTCGGCGCGGTCGCGCCGCAGGGGCGGACGTTGCACACCATCTATGGAGGTACCTCAAATGGACTCGCAACTCGAAAGCATCCGCGAACAGCAGAAGGCGTCCTGGAACCGGTTCTCCGCAGGCTGGAAGAAATGGGATGGCCTGTTCATGGACTTCCTGCGCCCCATGGGCCAGGAAATCATCCGCTTGCTGGACCCGAAGGGCCAGGACGTGGTGCTCGATGTCGCCGGCGGCACGGGCGAGCCCGGGTTGACGATTGCGGCGCGCATTCCGCAGGGGCGGGTGGTCGTCACCGACCTGGCGGCGAACATGCTGGAGATCGCCGGGGAGAATGCGCAGCGCCGCGGGCTGGCCAATGTGGAGACCCGCGTGTGCGATGTGTGCGCGCTGCCTTTTGCGGACCAGAGCTTTGATGCCGTCAGCTGCCGCTTTGGCTTCATGTTTTTTCCCGACATGGACTTGGCGGCCCGGGAGATGGCGCGTGTCCTGAAACCCGGCGGGCGCCTGGCCACCGCGGTCTGGAATGTGGCGGAGAAAAATTTCTGGGTCACGGCCATCATGGGCGCGATCAACCGGAACATGGCCTTGCCTCCTCCGGTGCCGGGCGCACCGGGCATGTTCCGCTGCGCCCAGGCGGGCTGGGGTGAGGCGCTGTTTGCGCGGGCCGGGCTGAAAAATGTGTCGGTCAGGGAGGTGGCGGGACAGCTCAACTGCCAGACGGCCGATGTGTATTGGCAGGCCATGACCGAAGTGGCCGCACCGGTGGTTGCCGCACTGGGCCAGGCCGATGAAGCCACGGCAGAGAAGATCCGGGACGAGGTGTATCGGGCCATCGAGCAGAAATTCCCGGATGGCAATGTCCGGATCGACGCCAGCGCACTCGTGGTTTATGGCGAGAAATGAAGGAGCGCTGCCGTACCTGGGGGGCGCCACCATGCCATGGCAACGGGGCCTGGTGACGGATGCCTTCCTGCGCACGGCGGGGCGCATCATTGCAGGCGGATGCGGCGCTTGCATCGGTGGGCCCTGTGCATGCCGCGCCATGTGGCCGGGGAATGCGCCCTGGCTGATGGCCGGGATGGCGTGGCGCCGGGTGCGCGCGTCCGTATAATCTCGACCTCATCCGAGGAGCGTTGCAGCGTCCCCAGCATTGGCGGGGCGTGAGGCTCGGAGTCCATCTCGCAACGACGCTCATCCACTTTCCGCGTGGTGAGCTTTTTCCCTTCCCCCGGCGAGTGGTTTTTTCAAACATGCTTTGGAGCAAACCATGAACGCACGCGTCAACGCACCCACCCTGGCCGACAGCGCCATTGCCGACATCGGCCTGGCCGACTGGGGCCGCAAGGAAATCCGCATCGCCGAGACCGAGATGCCCGGCCTGATGGCCATCCGCGAGGAATTCGCCGCCAGGCAGCCGCTCAAGGGCGCGCGCATCACCGGCTCGCTGCACATGACCATCCAGACGGCCGTGCTGATCGAAACCCTGAAAGCCCTGGGCGCCGATGTGCGCTGGGCCTCGTGCAACATCTTCTCCACCCAGGACCACGCTGCCGCCGCGATTGCCGCCACCGGCACGCCGGTGTTCGCCATCAAGGGCGAAACCCTGGTGGACTACTGGGACTACACCCACCGCATCTTCGACTTCGGCGCCAAGGGCACGGAAGGCGAAGGCCCGAACATGATCCTGGACGACGGTGGCGACGCCACGCTGCTGATGCACCTGGGCAAGAAGGCCGAGAAGGATGCCTCCGTACTGGCTAACCCCGGCAGCGAGGAAGAGCGCATCCTGTACGCCGCCATCAAGGCCAAGCTGGCCGAAGACAGCACCTGGTACAGCCGCAAGAGCGCGCAGATCCTGGGCGTGACCGAGGAGACGACCACCGGCGTGCACCGCCTGAAGGAAATGTCGGCCAAGGGCACGCTGCTGTTCCGCGCCATCAACGTGAACGACTCGGTGACCAAATCGAAGTTCGACAACCTCTACGGCTGCCGCGAATCGCTGGTGGACGGCATCAAGCGCGCCACCGACGTGATGATCGCCGGCAAGGTGGCCGTGGTGGCCGGCTACGGCGACGTGGGCAAGGGCTCGGCCCAGGCCCTGCGCGCGCTGAGCGCACAGGTGTGGGTGACCGAGATCGATCCCATCAACGCACTGCAGGCCGCCATGGAAGGCTTCAAGGTGGTGACCATGGAATGGGCCGCGCCACTGGCCGACATCTTCGTCACCACCACCGGCAACCGTGACGTGATCACCTTCGAGCACATGAAGGCCATGAAGGACCAGGCCATCGTCTGCAACATCGGCCACTTCGACAATGAGATCCAGGTCGCCAGGCTCGAAGAGCACTGCCAGTGGGAAGAGATCAAGCCCCAGGTGGACCATGTGATCTTCGCTGACGGCAAGCGCATCATCATGCTGGCCAAGGGCCGCCTGGTGAACCTGGGCTGCGGTACGGGCCACCCGAGCTTCGTGATGTCGAACTCGTTCGCCAACCAGACCATCGCGCAGATCGAGCTGTTCACCCACCCCGAAGGCTACGACGTGGGCAAGGTCTACGTGCTGCCCAAGCATCTCGACGAGAAGGTGGCGCGCCTGCACCTCAAGAAGGTGGGCGCCATGCTGACTGAGCTGAGCGACGAGCAGGCCGCCTACATCGGCGTGCCCAAGCAGGGCCCCTACAAGCCCGACACCTACAGGTACTGATTCCCCCTGGGGCGCTGTGCGCCTTCCCCCTGAGCGGGGCGCACCAGCGGCCCGGCAAAACCGGTTGCGCGGTGGCTCTGGCGGGTGGCGCGGCTCCATGATGCTATCTTTATATGAGCTGCTAGCGCTGGATTCACTGGCGCTACCAGCTGACTTGACTCAAAAAGGATGGGCGCGATGCGCGCAGATGTGTTTTTGGTGGAACGTGGCCATGCGGCCACGCGCTCGCAGGCGCAGCGGCTGATTGCCGCGGGCGTGGAGTGGCGCCTGTCGCCGCTGGCGCCCTGGCAGAAGGTGGCCAAGAACGGTGACGAAATCCCGCCCGTGGCCGAGGTGCGGCTGCTCGACGATGCCGAGGCCAAGTACATCTCGCGTGGCGGCCTCAAGCTCGAAGGGGCGCTGCGGGCCACCGGCCTGTCGGTGGCGGGCCTGCGCTGCCTGGATGTGGGGCAGAGCACGGGCGGCTTTACCGACTGCCTGCTGCAGCAGGGCGCGGCCCAGGTGATTGGCGTGGACGTGGGCCACGGCCAGTTGCACGAGCGGCTGCGCGCTGATCTGCGCGTGGTCTGCGTCGAGGGCGTGAATGCGCGCTCGCTGACGGCGCAGGCCTTGCAGGATGCCTGTGAGCTGGCCCTGTCGGAAGTGATCGAGGCCGAAGAGGACAACGAGACCCAGCCCGAGGCGCCCTACAGCTGGATGCGCAATGGCGGGCAGGTGGACGAGGCCTACGACGACAGCAACGATGCCAAGGACCAGGACATCGAAGCCTTCAAGTCCGAGCGCGCCGCCCGCGCCAAGGCCCGCGAAGAGGGCACGCTGCCGGTGGAGCGCCGCCGCCGGCCTGAATGCGCCGATGTGGATATCACGCCGGTGTTCGATGTGGTGACGGGCGATCTGTCGTTCATCTCGCTCACGCTGGTGCTGCCCGCGTTGGTGCCGCTGCTGGCGCCGGGTGGCAGCCTGCTGATGCTGGTCAAGCCGCAGTTCGAGCTGCAGCCCGGCCAGGTGGGCAAGGGCGGCATCGTGCGCGATGCAGCGCTGTATGCCGTGGTGGAGCAACGCATCCGTGACTGCTGTGCCGAGCTGGGCCTGGTGGTGCAGGCGTGGCTGGACAGCCCCATCAGCGGCGGCGACGGCAACCATGAATTTTTTGTTTTTGCGAGGAGGGGCGCATGACCGCGGCCAACGCACCAGCCACCGGTCTGCCGGTGAGCTTCGAATTCTTTCCGCCCAAGACGCCCGAGGGTGCCGAAAAGCTGCGCACCGTGCGCCAGCAGCTGTATGCCCGCAAGCCCGAGTTCTGCTCGGTGACCTATGGCGCAGGCGGTTCTACGCAAGAGGGCACCTTTGGCACCGTGCAGGAGATCCTGGCCGAGGGCGTGAGCGCGGCCTCGCACTTCTCGTGCGTGGGGGCCACGCGCCAGTCGGTGCGCGAGCAGCTCGCCACGCTCAAGGCCATGGGCGTCAAGCGCCTGGTGGCCCTGCGCGGCGACCTGCCCAGCGGCTACGGCATGGGCGGCGAGTTCCACTACGCCAGCGACCTGGTGGCCTTCATCCGGGCCGAGACCGGCCGCGATTTCCACATCGAGGTGGCAGCCTACCCCGAGGTGCACCCGCAGGCCCGGTCGCCCGAGGCCGACCTCCAGGCCTTTGCCGCCAAGGTGCAGGCAGGGGCTGATTCGGCCATCACCCAGTATTTCTTCAATGCCGATGCGTACGAGCGCTTTGTGAACGATGTGCGCCGCCTGGGGCTGGATGTGCCGGTGGTGCCCGGCATCATGCCCATCATGGGGTCTTCGCAACTCATGCGCTTTTCGGATGCCTGCGGTGCCGAGATTCCGCGCTGGATCCGCCTGCGCCTGCAGGGTTTTGGTGACGATACGGCGTCGATCCGGGCGTTTGGCCTCGATGTGGTGACCGCGCTGTGCGAGCAGTTGCGCCAGCGTGGCGTGCCGGGCCTGCACTTCTACACCATGAATCAGAGTGCAACAACGCTGGAACTGTGCCGGCGCCTCGGTTTGTAATGGGGTGCGGGGCCGGGTTGCGTGATCGCTGCTGCGCGGTGGGTTCTTTCGTTTTTCAGGAAGTGGTGATGGATGCAGCGGACTGACAAGAGCGTGAAGCGCGTGCGCTGGTGCCCGCTCCTGGGGCTGGCGGCGCTTTCATGGGTGCTGGTGGCCTGTGCGCCCATGCCGGTGGCGGATTCGGGTCGCCCCGAAGCGGCTGCCGGGGTGTCGGCCGAACCCCGCAATGCCTGCGAGCTGGCGCAGCAACGTGGCGCGCCCCGCTCACGGTTTTGCGCGCCGGCGGTCGGCAGGCAGGTCGAACCGCCGCCGCGGGCGAAGCCAGCGCCGGAGCCGGTTCGCAACGAAGCCGCCCGGCGCGGAGCCGACAGCGCGGGGCCGCAGGACAGCGCGGACGAGCCCGTGCGCGAAAGCGACCAGCAGGGCCTGGCATCCTGGTACGGACCGCGCTTTCACGGCCGGCGCACGGCCAGCGGCGAGATCTTCGACCGCCGTGACTTCACCGCTGCACACCGTTCCCTGCCATTCGGCACCCGGGTGTGTGTGCGCAGCCAGCTCACGGGCCGCGCCGTGGTGGTGCGCATCAATGACCGCGGCCCTTTTTCCGGGAACCGCGTGATCGATGTGAGCCAGGCCGCCGCCCAGGAGCTGGGCATGCTGGGACTGGGCATCAAGCCCGTGGAGCTGTGGCTGCTGGAGGACGGTGAGAGTGACTGTTTCCCATCGCTTTCGGGATCGGCCCCTTGAGCCTGGCGGTAGGGCCAAGAAGCGGTCCATCGCCCCGCCAGGGCTGAGGTCGCCCGCCGCTTTCAGCCGCCCGATTCGAGCGTGTGGGTGGCGTGCTGGTCCTGGGCCAGCAATTCCACCATCTGGGGCAGGGCGGTCTTCAGGGCGGCCTTCAGGGTGAAGGGGGGATTGATCAGGAATATGCCGCTGGCAGGCAGGCCCGGGCGCTTGATTTCGCCATCCGCCTTCCCGGTGAGCTTGCTGGACTTCACGGTCAGCGTGGCATGCAGCCAGCCCTTGCCCGCCTTGGTGGCCAGGGTTTTCAGGCGGCGCGGCAGGTCGTGCGCTTCGGGGCGCGGAATGATGGGGTACCAGACGGCATAGGTGCCTGTGGCAAAGCGCTTGAGCGAATCGGCCGCCATGTCCAGCACCTTGGCATAGTCGCTCTTCATTTCATAGCTGGGATCGCACAACACCAAAGCGCGTCGGGCCGGTGGAGGCAAAAATTTCTTGATGCCCTCAAAACCGTCTTCGTGCAGCACGGCCACCTGCCGACCGGCCTCCAGCTGGGCCACGTTGCCGGCCAGCGCGCGCAGATCGGTGGGGTGCAGCTCAAACAGCTTGAGCTTGTCGTGCTCGCGCAGCAGCCGCTGGATGATGAAGGGCGAGCCGGGGTACACCTTGGTGGTGGGGCCCTGGTTGAAGGCTTTCACCATGTCCACATAAGCCTGCAGCGCGGGTGTGAGTGCGGCAACGCCGGGTGCGGTGAGGCGCAAGATGCCGTCCCCCGCCTCGCCGCTGGTGCTGGCGTAGTCGCCATCGAGCCGGTACAGGCCCGCACCCGCATGGGTGTCGAGAACCGTGAGGGCCGCGTCTTTTTCGGTGAGGTGTTGCAAGGCGGCAATCAGGACGGTGTGCTTGAGCACATCGGCGTGGTTGCCTGCATGGAAGGCGTGGCGATAACTGAACATGGCGCAATGGTAACGATTCGGTCCCTGGTGGCCGATGTGCGTTGCTGTGCAGCGCGCATCGGACGCACAGCGCGGGCCTGGATAGGGTATTGAAATGCTATATAAATAATAGCTATTGATTATTTGTTTGCGGGGTTTGTAAGCTATTTCCCTGATCCTCCGGTCGGTGTGATGGCCGGGCGGGACCGGCGCGCTGCTGGCGCACGGGCAAAAACGGCACAATCGGCGGCGTTCCTGCCGCTGGGTGATGTTTTTGGCAGACAGGATGCCTTTTGTTTCCGGGAGCGACGGTGCATGCAGCATGATGGGCGCCGTGACGGTCGAGGCACCGCGAATCCATCCCGTTGCTGCCCCGGACGCGTTCCCATTACCCCCGCCCATGATGATCGAAAACCCCAGCCCCACCCCTGTCAGCCGTGTGAACCATGTGGACGCGCTGACACCGGGCACGCGTCTGGCCGAGTTTGAAATACTGCAACTGCTCGGGGTGGGCGGTTTTGGCATGGTCTACAAGGCATTCGACCATTCGCTGCACCGCGCCGTGGCCATCAAGGAGTACATGCCTTCGGCGCTGGCGGGCCGTTCGCAGGGGCAATCGCTGTGGGTGCGGTCGTCATCCGACCAGCAGACCTACCATACCGGGCTGGCGTCCTTCATGGGCGAGGCCCGCCTGCTGGCGCAGTTTGACCATCCGTCCCTGGTCAAGGTTTTCCGTTTCTGGGAGGCCAACAACACCGCCTACATGGTCATGCCGCTGTATACCGGCATGACCTTCAAGCAGGCACGCGCGCAGATGCGCACGCCACCGCCCGAGGCCTGGCTGCGCAAGGTGCTGTGGTCAGTGCTGGGTGCGCTGCGTGTGCTGCACGAGGGCAACACACTGCACCGCGACATCTCGCCCGACAACATCTTCCTGCAGGACAACGGGCCGCCGGTGCTGCTCGACCTGGGCGCCGCGCGCCAGGCCATCCATGACCAGGGCCACCCGCACACGGCCGTGCTCAAGGTGAACTACGCGCCCATCGAGCAGTATTCCGAGGGCGATGACGCGTTGCGCCAGGGCCCCTGGAGCGACCTGTATTCGCTGGCTGCCGTGGTGCATGGCTGCCTGTGCAACGACGCCCCGCTGCCCGCCACGCTGCGCTCGATCCGGGACCGCATGGTGTCGTTCTCACGCGTGGCCAAGACCGTCCAGCGCCAGTTCGGCGTGCAGTATTCGGCGCCATTTGTGGCCGCCATCGCCCAGGCCCTGGCCCTGCGCCCCGAGGACAGGCCCCAGAGCATCGACGCATTCCTGCAAACCATGGGGATGACGTCGCCACCCGAGGGTGTCGAGCACTTCGACTTCCGGGCCGACCTGGGGGGCGTCTGGGTCGAATCCGCAGATCGGCCAGGCCCCGGCGTGACCGCGCCCATTGTGAACGCTGTCTCTGCGCCCAAAAAAATGGCCGATCTGGAGGATTTGACCTACCGTTCGGCGCGGCCTGAACTGCCTCCCGCTGGCGTGGGCGCGCGGGACAACCCTGCTGCCGCGGGGCCGGACACGGTGGTGGCGGGCATGGCTGACACGGTTTTCATGGATGTAGGAGACTCGGTTTTCGAGGATCCACCCAGGATGGGGGCGGTGCCGGCAGAACAGCCTTCGCGGGCGGAGCGCTCCGAGCAAAAGCAAAAACGCACGCGAAAGGTGCCAGGTGTCGGAGCGCAACGGACGGGGCATGCCGCCGCAGGGGCCCGGTCCCGGTGGCCATCGTCGTCGGTGTGGCTGGCGGGCATCATGCTGGCCCTGGGCGCCGCAGCCGGAGCGACGTGGTGGGCGCAGGGGCGCTCCACCCCGGGGCCTGCCGACGACATGCTCACGGAGCTCAAGGAGCCACGGGCTGTGCCCGCCGCCGCCGCATCGCAGCTGGTGGTGTCGGCGAATCCCGCAGGCGATACGCCGCGGGCTGGGGGGGGCGATCAGAGTGCTGTCGCTGGTGGTCCGGGCGGAGTGCCCGCCACCGCGGAGGCCGCCGTTGCCGACCCCGTCGTGCGCATGCCGGCGCAGCGCCGCACCCTGCCGGGGTCTTCTGCCGCCACCGCGGTGGCGGTGCAGGAGGTATCTGCGCCCGAGCCGGTCGTGGTGCCCAGGCCCAGGGCTCCGGTGGTGCGCACCATCGGGCCTGAGGAAGCTTGCGCCGATGCCGGCATGCTGGCCCGCCCCCTGTGCATTTTCAATGAATGCAAAAAACCGGGACTGGCCACGCATCCGGTGTGTGTGGATGTTCGCCGGCGGCAGGAGGCCGAGGAGCAGCGCCGGCAGATGCAAAACTGAGGCTGCAGCGCGTTCTCGCGGTCGCCCTTGCCGGAAATGGATGCTGCTTTGTATAATGGCGGGCTTCGCAGCGCTTTAGTGGTCCCGCGGCGAAGACTTCATCCCACCTAAGAGGCTTCCGAAAGAGAAGCACCGACCGTGGAAAAGGACCCGCCAAACCCTCTTACCAAGAGAAAACTCATGACTACTACTTTCAGCGCAAAGCCCGCTGAGGTTGTGCACGAGTGGTTTGTGATTGACGCGACCGACAAGGTCCTCGGACGAGTAGCCAGCGAAGTTGCTCTCCGTTTGCGCGGCAAACACAAGGCCATTTACACGCCTCACGTCGACACCGGTGACTTCATCGTCATCATCAACGCAGCCAAGCTCAAGGTCACCGGCACCAAGTCCCTGGACAAGGTGTACTACCGCCACTCGGGTTACCCCGGCGGTATCACGGCCACGAACTTCCGTGACCTGCAAGCCAAGCACCCCGGCCGCGCGCTGGAAAAGGCTGTCAAGGGCATGCTGCCCAAGGGCCCCCTTGGCTACGCAATGATCAAGAAACTCAAGGTGTACGGTGGTGCCGAGCATCCCCACACCGCCCAGCAGCCCAAAGCGCTGGAAATCTAAGGAGCCTTGAGATGATTGGTGAATGGAACAATGGCACCGGCCGTCGCAAATCCAGCGTCGCCCGCGTGTTTCTGAAAAAAGGCTCCGGCAAGATCACGGTGAACGGCAAGGACATCCAGTCCTACTTTGGCCGCGAAACCTCGATCATGATTGCCAAGCAACCCCTGGCGCTGACCAACCATGTCGAAACCTTCGACGTGATGATCAACGTGCACGGTGGTGGCGAATCCGGCCAGGCCGGTGCTGCCCGCCACGGCATCACCCGCGCCCTGATCGACTACGACGCGACGCTCAAGCCCGTCCTGAGTCAAGCCGGCTTCGTGACGCGCGACGCCCGCGAAGTGGAACGCAAGAAGGTCGGTCTGCACTCCGCCCGCCGCGCCAAGCAGTTCTCCAAGCGTTAAGCTCGGGTGCTGCCTGCCCGCCATCCTTGCGGTGGTGGGTCGCAACAAGAAGCCGCCTTCGGGCGGTTTTTTGTTGCCAGCCACAATGCCCCCACTGAAATTGGCGTCAAACGCCGGTGGCCTGAATTCCCGACTGGATTGCAGTAGCATTCAAGTCAGATCCTGAATTGGAGTACCCCATGAGCGCAGTTGCCGAAAACGTCCAGACCGAAATGCCCACCCCCATCCTGTTCACCGACAGCGCAGCGGCCAAGGTGGCGGACCTGATCGCCGAAGAGGGCAATCCCGACCTGAAGCTGCGCGTGTTCGTCCAGGGTGGCGGATGCTCGGGCTTCCAGTACGGATTTACCTTTGATGAAATCACCAACGAAGACGACACCACCATGACCAAGAATGGTGTCTCACTGCTGATCGATGCCATGAGCTACCAGTATCTGGTGGGCGCCGAGATCGACTACAAGGAAGACCTGCAGGGCGCCCAGTTCGTGATCAAGAACCCGAACGCCTCCAGCACCTGCGGCTGCGGTTCGAGCTTCTCGGCCTGACTGGCGGAGCGAAGCCTCTTTTTTTCAGGCCGGATAGACGGCCCCCAGCACACGGGCGCCTCGGGCGCCCGTGACGCTTTGGAGGTTGCCGGCTTGCCCCTGCACCGTCTGGCGGGCCAGCCAGGCAAAGGCAGCCGCCTCCACTTGCAGCGCGGGCAGGCCCAGGGTGTCGCTGGGAACCACCGAGATGCCAGGCGCCAAGGCCTGCAGGCGCCGCATCAGCTGGGTGTTCAAGGCGCCGCCACCGCACACTGCCAGTGTTTTGCTATTTTTCCCATGGCTGATGGCGCTCATTGCACAAGCGCTGGCGGTCAATTCTGTCAAGGTGGCCTGAACGTCAACGGGCTGGACACCGGAGTGCGCCGCCAGCGCATCCGACAGCCAGGTCGGGTTGAACAGGTCGCGCCCCGTGCTTTTGGGCGGGGATTGCCGCAAAAAAGGCTCCTGCAGCAATGTGGCAAGAAGGTCGGGCAGCACCTGACCCTGGGCGGCCCAGTCTCCATTCTTGTCAAAGGCCTGACCGGTGTGCAACTGGCACCAGTGGTCCATGAGCGCGTTGCCGGGCCCGCAGTCGAAGCCCGCCACGCTGCCGTCGGCGCCCAGCACGCTGAGGTTGGAGATGCCGCCGATATTGAGCACCAGCACCGTCTCGCCTGTCCGGCCAAACACGCCCCGGTGAAAGGCAGGAACCAGCGGGGCGCCTTGTCCGCCTGCAGCCACATCCCGGCTGCGAAAATCCGCCACCACGGGGATGCCGGTGCACTCGGCCAGCAGGGAGGGGTTGTTCAGTTGCAGGGTATAGCCCGTGCCGTCGAATTCCTGGGGGCGGTGGCGCACGGTCTGCCCGTGCGCGCCGATGGCCCGTACGGCGCTGGCGGGGACGCAGCTGTGTTTCAGCAGCCTTTGCACTACGGAGGCGTAGGCCCGTGCCAGCGCATTGCCCGCCAGGGCCGCACGGTGCAGTTCGTTGGGGCCGGGGGTGTTGAGTGCGAGTAGTTCTGCTCTTAAATCAGGAGCTAAAGGCGCTGATTCATGGCCGATGACGACCATTTTTTCTTGTGAAAAATCGGCCAGAACACCGTCCACGCCGTCGAGCGAGGTGCCCGACATGAGGCCGATGTACAAGCCGGGCATCGCCTGCAACGGCACCGTGCCGGGTGCGGCTTATTCGGCGCTGGCCTGCTGCACCAGCGCGGCCGCCGAGAGTTGTACACGCATGTTCGCGGCCAGTCGGTCGAAGGCGGGGCGGGCGGCGGCTGACACCGGGGCTGCGGATTCACTTTGCTGGGCGATCGCCTGCGGGTCCTGCTGTTGCCCGTTCACGCGGAATTCGAAATGCAGGTGCGGGCCGGTGGCCCAGCCCGTGGCACCCACGGCGCCAATGGTCTGGCCTTGCTCGACGGTCTGGCCCTGTTTCACATCCATCCGGCTCAGGTGTGCGTACACGGTGACGTGTTGGTTGCGGTGCTTCACGAAGACCACGTTGCCGAAACCGTTCTGCACGCCGGCGAATTCGACGACACCGTCGCCCACCGTGCGCACGGCCGTGCCCGTGGGCGCGGCATAGTCGGTGCCCAGATGGGCGCGCCACTTCTGCAGGATGGGGTGAAAACGCATCTTGAAGCTGCTGCTCACGCGGGAAAACTCCACCGGGGAGGTGAGGTAGGCGCGGCGCATGCTGGCGCCGTCCAGGGTGTAATAGGCGCCTTTGGCGGTGCCATGGTCCTGGAACCACACCGCCTCATGGGTTTTGCCGTTGTTGTGGAATTCCGCGCTGAGCACGCGACCGCTGCGCAGCGGTTCGCCGTCGGCTTCCAGGGTTTCATAGACCACCGAGAAGCGGTCACCCTTGCGCAGCGATCGGTGAAAGTCGATGTTGCCCGAGAACACCTCGGCCAGCTGCACGGCCACGGCATCGGGGATGCTGGATGCGTCGGTGGCGGCAAACAGCGAGCTCTGGATCACCCCGCCCGCCAGGCGGCTGCCCGTGGTGAGGGGGGCGGACTCGACGCGCGAGGTGAACCGCTCGCCGGAACGCTCGACCACCAGGCGGCGGAAGTTGCCGCTGTCGTCCGGGGCCCAGCGGGCGGTCAGGCGCACAAGGCGGTGGTCGTCGGTGGTTTCGGCCGAGACCGAACGCCCTGCTCGGCCCAGCAGATCCTGGCGAGCCTGGGCGTCGCTGCGCAGGAAGGCCGAGGCGGCCGGATCGGCCACGCCCATGCGCTGCAGCAAGGACTCCGCGGTGTCGCTGCTGCGGGTCTGTTCCGAGCGGTACAGCGAGAAACCGGGCGCTTCCAGGGCATCCAGCACCGGGTTGGCCGCCAGCGACTCGACGGCGTAGCTGACCTGGCGCACGGGAAGATCCGAGGGATCGGGTGCAAACGACGCCACGGCAAATGCGCCGCCGCCGCCGGTCAGCAGCAGGGTGGCCACGGCGGCCGTGATGCGTTTGGGGTGTTTCTGGACACTGTGAACCAGCCGGGCAAGCAATACGGTGCTGGCGGTGGTGAAGCCGTTGATCAAAGGTCTGTCCCCAAGGTTGAAGGTGCTGCCGGCATGGTTCCCCGCTGCAAAACGGGGCGACACCGGGAGTGCAAGCGGTCAGGTTGCAGGAATTCGACAGGGCTGCCGAGGCGTCGAAACGGCGAGACCACTAGAATCCGCCCACTGCAATGTGGGCTGAAGTATAGCGGCGCACGCTGTCCAGACATCCCAGAAAACCCTTATGAATCAATCTGCTGTTACAAAGAACCTGGTATCCGATGGTGTAGGGCGGGCCCTTGAAATCTCGTTGCGCGGCGTGGACGAGCTGCTGCCGCAGGACGAGTGGATCAAGAAGCTGGCACGCTCCGAGGCCACGGGCCAGCCGCTGCGCATCAAACTGGGGCTGGACCCGACGGCGCCGGACATCCACATCGGGCACACGGTGGTGCTCAACAAGATGCGGCAATTGCAGGACCTGGGCCACCAGGTGATCTTCCTGATCGGCGATTTCACCAGCCTGATCGGCGACCCCTCGGGGCGCAACAGCACGCGCCCGCCACTCACGCCCGAGCAGATCCAGTTCAACGCCGAAACCTATTACCGCCAGGCCAGCATGGTACTGGACCCGGCGCGCACCGAGATCCGCTACAACAGCGAGTGGAGCGAGCCGCTGGGCGCGACGGGCATGATCCAGCTGGCCTCCCGGTTCACCGTGGCGCGCATGATGGAACGCAACGATTTCCACGACCGATTCAAGGCGGGCAACCCGATTGCGGTGCACGAGTTTCTCTACCCGCTGATGCAGGGCTACGACTCCGTGGCCCTGAAGAGCGACCTGGAACTGGGTGGCACCGACCAGAAATTCAACCTGCTCATGGGGCGCCATCTGCAGCAGGAATATGGCCAGGAGCCGCAGTGCATCCTGACCATGCCGCTGCTCGAAGGCCTGGACGGCATCGAGAAGATGTCCAAGTCCAAGAACAACTACATCGGCATCAGCGAAGACGCCAACACCATGTATGCCAAGGTGCTGAGCATTTCCGACACGCTGATGTGGCGCTGGTACACGCTGCTGTCATTCCAGTCGCTTGCACAGATCGAGGCCCTCAAGGCCGAGGTGGCGAATGGCCGCAACCCCAAGGACGCCAAGGTGGCGCTGGCCAAGGAGATCACCGCGCGCTTTCACAGCGCGGCGGCGGCCGATGCGGCCGAGCAGGATTTCATGAACCGCAGCAAGGGCGGCGTGCCCGACGAGATTCCCGAGGTGGCGCTGTCGGGCGCGCCGCTGGGCATTGGCGCCTTGCTCAAGCAGGCCAACCTGGCGCCCTCGACCAGCGAGGCCAACCGCCTGATCGACGGCGGCGGCGTGCGCATCGACGGCGGCGTGGTCAGCGACAAGGGGCTCAGGCTTAACGCAGGCATCTACGTGGTGCAGGTGGGCAAGCGCAAGTTCGCGCGCGTGACCCTGGCTTGATCTGTGGGTGAGAGTGGCTTGAAGCGCTTGTCGGTCATGCGTTGATGGCGATCAATTTGAAAGCGCTGAGCCCGCCAGGACTCAGCGCTTTTTTGGTGCTCAGTCCAGGTGGTCGTTCAGGTCCGGGTCGGGCACCTCGCCAATCGCCTGGCGCGTGGCCAGGGCCTGCAACTGCAGCCAGGCGCAAAAGGCCTTGATCTCCGGCCGCTGGCTGCTGCGCGGGCCCAGCAGCAGCCAGTAGACCAGCGGTGAATCGAGCCGGTGGCCGGGCAGCACCTCCACCAGGTCGCCTCGTGCCAGTGAATCCGCGATCAGTGGCATGCGCGCCAGCGCCAGCCCCTGGCCGGCCAGCGCGGCCTGGGCGATCTGCTGGGCGTAGTTGAAGTACAGCCAGCGCCGTGGCTCCAGTTGCCGCTGGGCGTGCACCTCAAACCAGCGGCGCCAGGTGATCCACTCGAAATACGGCAGGCGGTGGGCGTCGCCGGCGTCGATGAGCGCAAATTGCGCCACGTCCGCCGGTTCGCGCACCGGTGGCATGCTCTTGAGCAGCCAGGGGCTGGCCACCACGGCCAGCTGTTCGCCAAACAGCCGCTGCGCGCCGGGCGCCACGCTGGCCGGCACGCTGGAGCGCAGCGCCAGGTCCACGTCCGCAGTCTCCAGGTCCACCAGGGTGTCGGTGGCGTCGATGCGGATGTCCACGCCGGGGTTGTCGCGCTGAAACTCCTCCATGCGCGGAATCAGCCACATCGAAGCAAAGCTGGCCCAGGTGGTGACGGCCACGCTGCGCCGCCCGGCCGTCTGGCGCACCAGGCGCACGGCGGCGTCCATGCGCTCCAGCGCCGGGGCCACCGCGCGCTGCAGCTGGGCGCCGGCGCTGGTCAGCTCCACGGCCCGCGTGTGGCGCAGGAACAGCGCCACGCCCACCTCGTCTTCGAGCGCCTGGATCTGGCGGCTCACGGCCGACTGGGTGAGCGCCAGCTCATCGGCGGCGGCGCGAAAGTTCAGGTGCCGCGCCACGGCCAGAAAAGCGCGCCAGTGGCCCGTGGCCACGGGGCGGGTGCGCAGCACGGCGGGGGCGTATTCGGCGGAAGCCATGGGCGGGTGATTCATGCGTGGATGGAATGAATAGCGTAGCGCGTTTTCATTGGACTGCAAGCGCATTACGGCGGAGCATGGCGGTACCGGAAACCCTTTATTGATGCCAAGGAGCATGCCATGTCCATCGCCATTCCTCTGTCCGCCTCCGCCGTGCTTTCCGACGCCAGCCGCGTGCCGGCACGCCAGTGGAAACTGCCGGCCGGGCGCGCGCTGTCGTTGTACCCGCGCGAGCGCGGCGTGCTGGAGATCACCCTGGGCCGTGCGTGGGTCACCCAGTCCGGTGCCCGCTGCGCCAGCACCGACCATGTGCTGGCGGTGGGCGAGCGCCTGGTGCTCGAGCCGGGGCGCCATGTCGTCATCGAACCCTGGGCCGGGCCAGGCTGGCCGGCTGCGGCCTTCCGCTGGGAGGCTGCTGCGCTGGTGCGGGCCCCCGCCGACTGGGAGCGCGGCGTGGCGCAGCCCGCGCGCGAGCTGGCGCAGGCCCTGGCGGGCGCGGGCCGGGCGGCGGTGCGGGTGGCCACCGGGTTCGCGGCATGGGCCGGGCGCGGCGGTGCGCCGTGCGGCGGATAATCGACGCATCTTCCCGTCGGCGCACTCCCGTGCCGCAACACCCCAAACATCCATGACCCCACTCGACATCCTCATCATGGCGGCCGGCAAGGGCACGCGCATGAAAAGCCGCATCCCCAAAGTGCTGCAGCGTCTGGCCGGGCGCCCGCTGCTGCACCATGTGCTGGACCAGGCCGCGCACCTGGGTGCGCGCAGCGCCATCGTCATTACCGGCCATGGCGCTGTAGAAGTAGAAGCTTCTACCGTAGGTGCAGAAAGCGCTGCAGGCACTTTTGATCTGAAATTTGTCCGCCAGGAGCCCCAGCTGGGTACAGGCCACGCGGTGCAGCAGGCCGTGCCGCACCTGCGTGACGAGGGCACGGCGGTGGTGCTGTCGGGCGATGTGCCGCTGACCCAGGCCGACACGCTGCGCGCGCTGGTGGCCGCCAGCGCGGGCGGGCAGCTGGCGTTGCTCACCGTGACCCTGCCCGACCCCGCGGGCTACGGCCGCATCGTGCGCGATGCGCAAGGCGCCGTGCAGGGCATCGTCGAACACAAGGACGCCACCGACGCCCAGCGCGCCATCACCGAGGTCTACAGCGGCATCATGGCCGTGCCCGCGCGGCTGCTGCGCGGCTGGCTGGCGCGGCTGACCAACGACAACGCCCAGGGCGAGTACTACCTCACCGACATCGTTGCCATGGCCGTGCAGGATGCCGTGCCCGTGGTGGCCCACCGCATCACCGACGCGCTGCAGGTGGCGGGGGTGAACAGCCCGCTGCAACTGGCCGAGCTGGAGCGCGCCCACCAGCTGCGCACCGCGCGCAGCCTGATGGAGCAGGGCGTGCGCCTGGCCGATCCGGCGCGCCTGGATCTGCGCGACGACGCGCGCACCGGCGTGCGCGGCGCGCTGGTGTGCGGCCAGGACGTGGAGATCGACGTGAACTGCGTCTTCACCGGCCGCGTGGAGCTGGGTGAGGGCGTGCACATCGGCGCGAACTGCTGCATTGCCAACGCGCGCATCGCGGCCGGTGCGGTGATCCACCCCTTCACCCACATCGACGGCGAAAAGCTGGGCGCCACCGTGGGGGCGGGCGCGCTGATCGGCCCCTTTGCCCGCCTGCGCCCCGGCGCGCAGCTGGGCCGCGAGGTGCACATCGGCAACTTCGTGGAAGTGAAGAACTCGACCCTGGCCGACGGCGCCAAGGCCAACCACCTGGCGTATCTGGGGGATGCCACGGTGGGCGAACGCGTGAATTACGGTGCGGGCAGCATCACCGCCAACTACGACGGTGCGAACAAGCACCGCACGGTGATCGAGGCCGATGTGCACATCGGCAGCAACTGCGTGCTGGTGGCGCCCGTCACCATCGGTGCAGGCGGCACGGTGGGCGGTGGCAGCACCATCACCAAGGATGTGCCGCCCGGCGCGCTGGGCGTGGCGCGCGGCAAGCAGGTCAGCAAAGAGAACTGGCACCGCCCGGCCAAGCAGCCCAAGGCATGACAGTGGCCGGCAGCCTCCTGAGGCAACGCTGAACAAATCCCTCGCGTGCCGCGTAGCCAATGCGCGCAATGGCTGGGGCTATTGCTGCGCTCCGCGCCTTGCATTCCATCCCCAACCAGGGCGCGCGCCATCGCGGTGGCTTGTTCCGCGTTGCCTAGACCACCGGCGCCAGAGCCGGCATGGCGCCGGCCGAGACCCGGTTGCGCCCCGCGGCCTTGGCCTGGTAGAGCTCGGAGTCGGCGGCATGGGTCCAGGCGCGCAGGCTGCTGTGGCGGTGGTCGGCCGGGGCCACGCCCAGGCTGCTGGTGAGCTGCAGCTGGGGCAGGTCGTGCGGCTGCAGGGCCTGCACCTGTTCGCGGATGCGCTGGGCCACCACCATGGCGTTGTCCAGGTGCATGCCGCGCAGCACGATGGCGAATTCATCGCCGCCGTAGCGGCCTGCGCAGTCGGTGGCGCGCACGTTGCCGAGGATGATGCGCGCCAGCGCACGCAGCACTTCGTCGCCCACGGTGTGGCCGTGCTGGTCGTTGATCTGCTTGAAGTGGTCGATGTCCAGCATCACCAGGCAGGCGGGTTCGTCGGTGGCATGGTGGCGGCGCAGCGTGGCCTCGGCCTGCTCTTGCCAGTGGCCGCGGCCATACAGGCCCGTGAGGGCGTCGATGCGCCGCAATTCGTCGAGCAACTGGTTCTGCCGTGACACCTCGCGGATCAGGCGGTAGCTCACCACGCTGACCGACAGGGTGTGCAGGACGAGCACGGGCAGGCACGCAATGAGCACCGGCATGGATGTATGCGGTGCCCAGTGAAAACCGGCGAAAGCCGTGCTGATCACCGCCGCGCCGGCCATGCCAGGGAGCGAGCGGACCCACAGGCCGCGGATGCCGGTGGTGATCTTGTCCACCATGGTCAGCGTGATGATCAATACGCTGGGCAGCAGGTTGAAGTGCATCAGTGGTATCAGGGCCACGATCAGCGCCGAATCCACCAGCAGATTGCGTATTTCTGCGCGGTAGGGGTTGGAGTTGCGGTGGCTCAGCTGGTAGGCCACATGGGGCCAGACGAAGGAAATGAGCGCCATGCACAGCCAGGCCGGCAGGCTGGCGTTGCGCTCCCACAGCACCACGCCCGCCACCACGCCGCCGAGCCCCATGCCCAGCAATCGCAGGGGATAGACCCGGCGAGGGAGTTGGCGTTGGGGGGTGGGCATGGTGGGTGCGTCAGGGGCCGCCGCCCGGGCAGGGCGTGCGCTGGGTGTGGAGTTGTTACAGAAGCCTACAGGGAGCGCCCCGCCAGCGCCAGAAAAAAATGGCACCGGATGCGTCATCCCCGCGCAAGGCCGTTTCTCGTGGCGGCTTCCAGGTGCTGCAGGCGCTGGCGCAGCCGCGCCACTTCCTCGATCAGATCGGCCGTGAGGGCGGCGAGATGGGGGTCTGCGTCGAAGGTGGTTTCCAGCTGGGCCAGTCGACGCGCGCGCACCACGGTGGCGCTGGCGAAGCGCCAGTGGCCGCCCGGGCCGTCGGTCTGCAGCAGGCCGGCTTCCAGCCGTTCGCTGACCCAGCCCGGTGCCATGTGGCAGATGCGGGCCAGGTCCTCCAGGGTGAGTTCGGCTGCTTCATCCAGCAGTTCGCCCGGCTGGATGGTGGGGGTGTCGTGGGCAGAGGGCATGGTCAGGCTCCGGGAGTGGCGCGCGGGTTGAAGCGGGGAAAGGCCGCGCCCAGCGCGGCATAGGCGGCGCGCTCAGCGTCGCTGTGGGCTGGTGGCAGGGCGACGCTCAGTTCCAGATACAGGTCTCCGGGCGTGGCGGCCGGAATGCCCCGGTCTTTCAGGCGCAGCTTGCGCCCGGATTTCCAGTGCGCGGGCACGGTCACCTCCAGGGCTCCCGCAGGGGTCTGCACCGCGATGACGGCGCCCAGCTCGGCCTCCCAGGGCGCCACGGCCACGGGCTGGTACACATCCCGGTCGATGGCGCGCCAGCGCGCGTCGGGCTTGAAATGCACCTCCAGGAACAGATCGCCCGCGGGCGCGCCACCCGTGCCCGGGCTGCCCTGGCCGGTCAGGCGGATGAGCTGCCCTTCGCGCACGCCCTTGGGGATCTTGACCTGCAGGCTGCGTTCCTCGTGCACCATGCGGCCTGCTGCATCGAGGCGGGCGCCGCGCAGCGCCAGGCTGCGCTCGGCGCCCTGGTAGGCGTCCAGCAGGTCGAGCTCGATCTTGGCGTGGTGGTCGTTGCCGCGCGAGGGTGGGGCTGCGCCATCCCATGCGGCATCGCGGGGCGGCTGGCGGTGTGCGCCGTGGGCCCGCCGGGTGCGTGCCTGGCGGCCGAACAGCTGCTCGAAAAAGTCGCTGAATTCGCCGTCGGGCCCGCCGGCCGCACCTGCCCCGTCGGAAAACTCGAAGCCCGCGTCCCAGTTGGGCGGGGGGCGAAAATCCTGCCCCGGGCGGTGCGGCGCCTGCCGGCCCAGGGCGTCGTAGGCTTCGCGCTTTTCGGGGTCGGAGAGCACGGCGTTGGCTTCGTTGATCTCGGCCATGCGGGCCATGGCATCGGCCTCCTTGCTCACGTCGGGGTGGTACTTGCGCGCCAGCTTGCGGTAGGCCTTCTTGATGTCCTCGGCGGTGGCGGTCTTGCCGACGCCCAGCACCTGGTAGTAGTCCTTGAATTCCATGCGGCGTTTCCTTCGCGGTGGGGCTGCAAGGGGCAGCAGCGGGGGCTGCTACTGTAGGCCGCAGTCCGGCACCATGGCAATGCCGGGGCGCTTGCGGCCGGCGCCATGCCGGCGGAATGCCGCAAAAAGATGGCTGCAGGCGCTTGTCAGGGAAGCGCTATCGGTATTTTTGTCTCGAATTTTGCCCGGCGGGTGGCAAAGAAGGCTTTGACGTTGCGCACATTGGCGTCGCCCGTGAACAGGCGTTGCGACAGTGCCAGGTACGCCGGCATGTCGCGCGTGTGCACCACCAGCATGAAATCCGGCCCCGGCGACACGCGCCAGCACTGCTGCACGCCGTCGTCCGCCACGGCGCGGGCTTCGAACGCGTCCAGCCATTCGGCGCCCTGGCGGTCCAGCGTGACCTCCACGATGGCCGACAGCCCGTGGCCCTGCAGGGCCGCCAGCCGGTCGGGCTGCAGGATGGCCACCTGGCGCTCGATCAGTCCGGCATCGTGCAGGCGCTTGACGCGCCGCAGGCAGGTGGGCGGCGACACGTGCACCTGCTGCGCCAGGGACTGGTTGCTCTGCGCGGCATCGGTTTGCAGCAGGTGGAGCAACTGCAGGTCGGTGGCATCTATTGCTATTTGTTCCATAAATTGATTTTTTGTGGAATTAAATTCCGTTTCTATTGAATGGTGAAATTAAATTTCAAATTTCAAGAAATATCAATCCAATATTTTTCTTTGACCTGCCTACCATCGCAGCATCTTTTCAACCCAAGGCAACCACCATGTGCGGCATCGTCGGCGCGGTCTCCACGCGCAACATCGTTCCCATCCTCGTGCAGGGCCTGCAACGGCTCGAATACCGGGGTTATGACTCCTGCGGCGTGGCGGTGCACGCCTCCAGCCTGGAGGCCGCGCGCCAGGGCTCGGTCCCCGGCGGCCTGCAGCGCGCCCGCAGCACGGCGCGCGTGGCCGAACTGCTGGAGCAGGTGGCCACTGAGCACATCGCCGGCGCCACCGGCATTGCCCACACCCGCTGGGCCACGCATGGCGCGCCCGCCGTGCACAACGCGCACCCCCATTTCAGCCACGGCACCGGCGCCGACGCCAGCACCACCAGCGCGGGCCGCGTGGCGCTGGTGCACAACGGCATCATCGAAAACCACGAAGAGCTGCGCGCCGCCCTGCAGGCCCGCGGCTATGTGTTCGCGAGCCAGACCGACACCGAAGTCATTGCCCACCTGGTGGATAGCCATTACAGCGGCGACCTGTTCGACGCGGTCAAGGCCACCATCGCCGAATTGCATGGCGCCTACGCCATTGCCGTGGTGCACAAGGACGAACCCCACCGTGTGGTGGGTGCGCGTGCCGGCTCGCCGCTGATCCTGGGCGTGGGCCAGGAGGGCTCGGAACATTTCCTGGCCAGCGACGCCATGGCCCTGGCCGGTGTGACGGACCAGATCGTGTACCTCGAAGAAGGCGACCTGGTGGACCTGCAGCTGGGCCGCTACTGGATCGTGGGCAAGGATGGCGCGGCCCTCACACCCGCGCAACGCCCCGTGCGCACCGTGCAGGCGCACAGCGGCGCGGCCGAGCTGGGCCCCTACCGCCACTACATGCAAAAGGAAATCTTCGAGCAGCCGCGCGCCATTGCCGACACGCTCGAAGGTGTGGCGGGCATCGTGCCCGAGCTGTTCGACGGCGCCGGCGTGCATGGCGAGCCGGGGGCCGCCGCCTGGCGCGTGTTCAAGGAGATCGACAGCGTGCTCATCCTGGCCTGCGGCACCAGCTACTACAGCGGCTGCGTGGCCAAATACTGGCTGGAAGACATCGCCGGCATCCCCACCCAGGTGGAAGTGGCCAGCGAATACCGCTATCGCACCAGCGTGCCCAACCCGCGCACCCTGGTCGTCACCATCAGCCAGAGCGGAGAAACGGCCGACACCCTGGCGGCCCTGCGCCATGCGCAGTCTTTGGGCATGCAGCACACGCTCACCATCTGCAACGTGGTCACCAGTGCCATGGTGCGCGAATGCAAGCTGGCCTACGTCACCCGCGCGGGGGTCGAGATTGGCGTGGCCAGCACCAAGGCCTTCACCACGCAGCTTGCCGGCCTGTTCCTGCTGACGCTGGCGCTGGCGCAAGCCAAGGGCCGCCTGACGGACGAGCAGGAAGCCGCCCACCTCAAGGCCATGCGCCACCTGCCCGTGGCCCTGCAGGCCGTGCTGGCACTGGAGCCGCAGCTCATCAGCTGGGCCGAAGACTTTGCCCGCATGGAGAACGCACTCTTTTTGGGCCGGGGTCTGCACTACCCCATCGCGCTCGAAGGCGCGCTGAAGCTCAAGGAGATCAGCTACATCCACGCCGAGGCCTATCCGGCCGGCGAGCTCAAGCACGGCCCCCTGGCCCTGGTCACCAGCGCCATGCCGGTGGTGACCGTGGCGCCCAACGACGCGTTGCTGGAAAAACTCAAGAGCAACATGCAAGAAGTGCGCGCACGCGCCGGCGTGCTGTATGTGCTGGCCGATGCCGACACCCACATCGAAAGCAGCGAAGGCGTCCACGTCATCCGCATGCCCGAACACTACGGCCACCTCAGCCCGCTGCTGCATGTGGTGCCGCTGCAGCTGCTGGCCTACCACACCGCCTGCGCGCGAGGGACGGATGTGGACAAGCCCAGAAACCTTGCCAAGAGTGTCACGGTCGAATGATCGTGACGCTCTTGGGTGAATAGCCCCGGCTGCACTAGACACCTTTGAGCCTCAAACCTGAGGCCCAATAGGAGGTGCCATGACGAAGCAGCCATATCCCGAAGAATTCAAGATCGAAGCGGTCAAGCAGATCACCGAGCGAGGCCACCGGGTGGCCGATGTATCCGCCCGGATCGGAGTGAGCCAGCACAGCCTGTACAAGTGGATCAAAGCCTATGCGATACCTGCACTTGAGCGACAGGCGCAGCCGCATTAACACGAGCCTGGTCCTCGATGCACTGCTGATGGCACTGTGGCGCCGACAGCCGCATGCGCCGGTCATGGTTCATTCCGATCAGGGCTGCCAGTTC
>NZ_AUEX01000039.1:0-26138 GCF_000426205.1 Acidovorax sp. JHL-9 | reverse complement strand
ACGATCAGGCGGCGTCGGCCTGGGCGCGCAGGCGCTCGATCAAGCCGTTGAGCTCGTCCAGCGAGCCGAACTGGATCGCGAGCTCACCCATCTCCTCGACCTTGCCGTGGCGCTTGACGCGCTTTTTCACGCGCACCTCGACCTCGGCCATGAGCAGGTCGGAGAGTTCTTCTTCCACCCGCTTGAGGTCGCGTGACTTTTCCTTCTGGGGGCGGGTGGCGACGAGGTTGAACTCGGCGCCGATCTTCTTGACCAGGGCCTCGGCCTCGCGCACCGAGAGCTTTTTGGCCGCGATCTGGTTGCCCGCCGTGATCTGCGCGGCGCGGTCCAGCGCCAGCAGCGCGCGGGCGTGGCCCATGTCGATGTCGCCAGCCATCAGCATGGTCTGCACCGGCTCGGCCAGGTTCAACAGGCGCAGCAGGTTGCTGGCGGCGCTGCGCGAGCGGCCCACGGCCTGCGCGGCCTGCTCGTGCGTGAGACCGAACTCGCGCACCAGGCGCTGCAGGCCCTGGGCTTCTTCGAGCGGATTGAGGTCTTCGCGCTGGATGTTCTCGATCAGCGCCATGGCGGCGGCGGATTCGTCGGGCACGTCGCGCACCAGCACCGGCACCTCGTTGAGGCCCGCCAGGCGCGAGGCCCGGAAACGCCGCTCGCCCGCAATGATTTCGTACAGCGGCCCCTCTTGGCTGAGGGCGCCCAGCGCCGGAGAGGGCCCCTGCGATGCCCGTTCCTGGCGGCGCAGCCGGGCTTGTTCGTCGCTGAGGCGACGAACAAGGATCGGCTGCATGATGCCCTGGGCCTTGATGGACTCGGCCAGTTCGTACAGCGCGCCCTCGTCCATGCGCGTGCGCGGCTGGTAGACGCCCGGCACCAGCGCCGAGAGCGGCAGGCGGCTGGGCAACCCGGCCTCGGCGGCCTGGGCCTGCTCCACTTTCTCTTCGACCTTGGGGCCCAGCAGGGCTTCGAGTCCACGGCCGAGGCCCTTGGGTTTCTTGGTGACCATGTTCGTCAATCTTTCAAAAGGGTGTGCAGCAGTGCGTGGCCCTCGGGCCAGTCTGCAAGGCCGGATTCGGCGTTGAGGTGACCGCGTTCGCCACCGTCGATGAAGCGCGCGCCCCAGGCCTGGGCCAAGCCTTCGGCGCGCTCCAGGCTGCAATACGGGTCGTCGCGGCTGCACACCAGCACGGACGGAAAGGGCAGCGGCTGGCGCGCAATGGGTGCCCAGCCGTGGATCTGCGCGGCCAGGTCGGGGCGCTCCACATCGCCCGGGGCCACCAGCAGCGCGCCCAGCACACGGTGGGTATGGGGTGAATGCGCAGCCCACCAGGCGGTCAGGATGCAGCCCAGGCTGTGCGCCACCAGCACCACGGGGCCGGCAGCATCGACCACGGTTTCTTCGAGCCGCGCCGACCAGTCGCCGCGCAGCGGGCGCATCCAATCGTGCTGCTCCACGCGCTGGTAACCGTGCCGCGCCTCCCACAGGCTTTGCCAGTGGCCGGTGCCGGAGTTCTGCCAGCCGGGCAGCAGCAAGACGTTGGAAGGCTTCATTACTATCAATTGAATAGCTGCTATCGCTTGCTCATCAAGCACCAGAGCCTGTTTTAACTTTGGGACTCGCGGCGGCAGACATGCGCTGCACGCGTTCGACCATCTCGTGCGCAAACTCCACAAACGCCTGGCTGCCCTTGGCGGTCGGGTCGAACACCACGCCCGGCAGCCCGTAGCTGGGCGCCTCGGCCAGGCGCACGTTGCGCGGGATCACGGTATTGAACACCTTGTCGCCAAAGTGGCCCTTGAGCTGGTCGCTCACCTGTTGCTGCAAGGTGATGCGCGGGTCGAACATCACGCGCAGCAGGCCGATGATCTGCAGGTCGGTGTTCAGGTTGGCGTGCACCTGCTTGATGGTATTGACCAGGTCGGTCAGGCCTTCGAGCGCGAAGTATTCGCACTGCATGGGCACGATCACACCATGGGCGCTGCACAGGCCGTTGAGGGTGAGCATGGACAGGGATGGCGGGCAGTCGATGAGCACGAAGTCAAAATCTGCGTCGGCTTCGGCCAGCGCGGCCTTGAGGCGCTTTTCGCGGTGCTCCAGCGTCACCAGCTCCACCTCGGCCCCGGCCAACTCGCGGTTGGCGCCCAGCACCCAGTAGCCGCACTTGTCGGACAGCACGGCCGCCTCCTTGACCGAGGCGGATTCAAGCAGCACGTCGTACACCGTGAGGTCGAGGCTGCGCTTGTCCACGCCCGAACCCATGGTGGCGTTGCCCTGCGGGTCCAGATCCACCATCAGCACACGCTGGCCGATCTTGGCCAGGCCCGCAGCGAGGTTGACGGTGGTGGTGGTCTTGCCAACGCCCCCCTTCTGATTGGCAACGCAGAAAATTTTGGCCATCAGAATACCCCCCCCACGGTCATGCACTTCGTGCCACGCCCTGCCCCCCGAGGGGGCCGCGTTTTGCCTTGGGGCGGCCCGGCGGCAAAACTGGTTTGTCCGTTCGTATGCATATGGGTGAGTAGGTTTTATTTGGAGATGGCCAGCTTGATGCCGAAGCCGATCAGGAAAACGCCAGCGACTTTTTCCAGCACGCGGGCGATGGAAGGGTTGGCGCGCATGCGTTCTGCCAGGTGGTGCGTGAGCAGCACGGCAGTCAGGCCATACAGGAAAGTCAGCACCGCCACCGTCGCTGCCATCACGCCAAAGGTCAGCAGCCCCTGGTGCCGCGCCGGGTCCACAAACAGTGGAAAGAACGCCATGTAGAACACGATGGCCTTGGGGTTGAGCAAGGTGATCAACCCGGCCTGCCTGAAGTAGTGGCCTGGCTGGATATGGAGGATGGGTTGGGCGCCGGGCTTGGCCGTGAGCATCTTGAAACCCAGCCAGGCCAGGTAGGCCGCGCCCAGCCATTGCACCGCGTTGAAGGCCGTGGGGTAGGTGGCCAGCAATGCCGCCACCCCGGCCACTGCGGCCCACATCAGTACCTGGTCACCCGCGATCACACCCAGGGTGGCCGCCAGGCCGCCGCGCACGCCCCCCTTGCTGGTGGAGGTGATGAGCGCCAGATTGCCGGGACCTGGAATGGCCAGGAACAACACAATGGCGGCAACAAAGGCGCCGTAGTCTGCAATGCCAAACATGTGGTGATTTCTCCCGGTGTGCTGGATGGGTGCGCAGGATGGATGCACCCGAGGTGAGGAGCCAAGTTTACGCGACCGCCCTGCCCCAGCCGCCGAAAAGTCGGCGTCCGGCGCTCAGGCCTGCTTCATCCAGATGATGCAGCGTTCGGCAGCGAGGCCAGGAACGGCAAGCTGTTCCACGTGAAACACCTGCACATCGGCGGGCAAGGCTGCTATTTCGTCCTCAGGATGCTTGCCTTTCATGGCCAGCCAGACGCCATGCGATGCCGCCAGCGCACTGCGCGACCAGTTCACAAAATCAGGCAGCGAGGCAAAGGCGCGGCAGCTGATGATGTCGAACGGCGTGGCCAGCGTCTCCACCCGCGCGTGCAGGCCATGCAGGTTGCGCAGCTTCAGCGCCACCGCCGCCTGCTGGATGAACGCTGCCTTCTTGCCCACCGTGTCCACACAGCTCACATCCACCTCGGGGCAGCAGATGGCAAACACCACACCGGGCAGGCCACCGCCCGAGCCGACATCGAGCAGCTTTACCTCCGCGACCACCCCACCCTGCTGCAAGGCGGCTGCCTGCCGGCGCAACGGCGCCACGGCAGCCAGGCTGTCCAGCAAGTGGTGCGTCATCATCTCCTGCGGGTCGCGGACGGCCGTCAGGTTGTAGACCTTGTTCCACTTTTGCAGCAGCGCCAGGAAGTCCATCAACTGGCCAATCTGGCCCTCGTTCAAGTCCAGGGCCAGGGCCTCGGCACCCGCCTGCAATTGCTGATGCAGCCTGTCGTTGCCCGTCACTGCGGTCATGCCACTTCCCCTTCCGCCTTGGCGGTCACGGTGAAGTCCTTGAACCCGCCCTTCTTCAAATGCACCATCAGCAGCGAAATCGACGCCGGGGTGATGCCCGTGATGCGCGAGGCATGGCCCAGGGTCTCGGGCCGGTGGCGGCTGAGCACCTGGCGGGCCTCAATGCTCAGCGCCGTGACCTGCATGTAATCCAGGTCGGCAGGCAGGCGCAGTTTCTCGAAATGCGCGGCACGCTCCACCTCGCCCTTCTGGCGGTCGATGTAGCCCGCGTATTTGGCGGCAATCTCCACCTGCTCCAGCACCGGGTCGCTCAGGTCACCCAGGGTTTCACGTGAAACATCGGCCGAGGCGTACTTGCCGCCGTCCATCGACATCAGGTTGGCGTAGCTCACATCCGGGCGGCGCAACAGTTCGAACAGGTTGTACTCGTGCTCGATGCTCTTGCCCAGCACACGCTCGGACTCGGCGGCCGGCAGGTTGCGTGGGTTCACCCAGGTGGTCTTGAGGCGCTCTGTTTCACGTGAAACCGCATCGCGCTTGCGGCTGAAAGCATCCCAGCGCGCATCGTCCACCAGGCCCATCTGCCGACCCGCTTCCGTCAGGCGCATGTCGGCGTTGTCCTCGCGCAGCTGCAGGCGAAACTCGGCCCGGCTGGTGAACATGCGATAGGGCTCGGTCACGCCCTTGGTGATGAGGTCGTCCACCAGAACACCCAGGTAGGCCTCATCGCGGCCGGGTAGCCACGGCGCATCGCCCCGGCACTGCAGAGCGGCGTTGATGCCGGCGAAGAGTCCCTGGGCCGCGGCTTCTTCGTAGCCGGTGGTGCCATTGATCTGGCCAGCAAAGAACAGGCCCTGGATCTGCCGCGTCTCGAAGCTGCTTTTCAGCGCCCGCGGGTCGAAGTAGTCGTACTCGATGGCGTAGCCGGGGCGCAGGATGTGGGCGTTCCCCAACCCGGGCATGCTGCGCACCAGGTCGTACTGGACGTCGAACGGCAGACTGGTGCTGATGCCGTTGGGGTAGAACTCGTGCGTGGTCAAGCCCTCGGGTTCCAGGAAGATCTGGTGGCTGTCCTTGTCGGCAAAGCGGTTGATCTTGTCTTCCACGCTCGGGCAGTAGCGCGGGCCCACGCCCTCGATCTTGCCGGTGAACATGGGGCTGCGGTCAAAGCCGCTGCGGATGATCTCGTGCGTGCGCTCGTTGGTGTGGGTGATCCAGCAGGGCACCTGCTTCGGGTGCATGGCGGCATGGCCCATGAAGCTGAACACGGGCACCGTACCCTCGTTCACGCCGCCCGGCATGCCATCGCCGGGCTGTTCGGTGCACTTCGAAAAATCAATGCTGCGCCCGTCAATGCGCGGCGGCGTGCCGGTCTTCAGGCGCCCCTGCGGCAATTGCAGCTCCTTGAGCCGGGCCGACAGCGACACCGCCGGTGGATCCCCTGCCCGGCCAGCGGCGTAATTGTTCAGACCCACATGGATCTTGCCATCCAGGAAAGTCCCGGCCGTCAGCACCACCGTGCGCGAACGGAAACGGATGCCGACCTGCGTCACCGCCCCCACCACCCGGTCGCCCTCCACCATCAGATCGTCCACCGCCTGCTGAAAAAGCCACAGGTTGGGCTGGTTCTCCAGCATGCGGCGGATGGCAGCCTTGTACAGGATGCGGTCGGCCTGCGCGCGCGTGGCGCGCACCGCCGGGCCCTTGGAGCTGTTGAGGATGCGGAACTGGATGCCACCCTCGTCCGTGGCCAGGGCCATGGCGCCGCCCAGCGCGTCCACCTCTTTCACCAGGTGGCCCTTGCCGATGCCGCCGATGCTGGGGTTGCAGCTCATCTGCCCCAGGGTTTCGATGTTGTGGGTCAGCAGCAGCGTTTTGCTGCCCATGCGCGCAGCGGCCAGCGCGGCCTCGGTGCCGGCATGGCCACCGCCGACAACGATTACATCAAATTCCTGGGGGTACAACATAGCAGCGCTCCGGGGCCCAATGGCCCAATGGTCAAATCGCCTGCATCAGCGCGGGCAACCCGCGATTTTCCCACTTTGCGTTCACCACGTCGCCGGACGGGTCAGCCACGGGCGCTGTTTCACGTGAAACAGGTCTGCAGGAATCCTGCCCGGGGTCTGTGCTCCAATGCCCGTCATGCACCAACAACTCCTCGTTTTCGCGGGCAGCACCCGCCAGCAATCCTTCAACCGCCAACTGGCCCAGACCACCGCCTCCATCGCGCGCAGTGCCGGTGCCCAGGTCACGCTGCTGGAGCTTTCCGACTTTGACATCCCGCTGTACAACGCCGACCTCGAAGCCCAGGGCACGCCCGCCGATGTGCTGCGCCTCAAGCAGATCCTGTGGGAGCACCCGGGCTGGATCATCTGCTCGCCCGAATACAACGGCAGCTACACGGCCCTGCTCAAGAACACCATCGACTGGGCATCCAGCCCCGTCCACGGCCACCCCGACTGGCAGGACGGCATCCGATCGTTCCGTGGCAAGGTGGTGGGCATGCTCAGCGCCTCGCCAGGTGCCTTGGGCGGCCTGCGTGCGCAAAGCCACCTGGCGCCCCTGCTCACCAACCTGGAATGCTGGCTGGCGCCAAAAGCCTTCGCCCTGGGCCAGGCAGGCAGCGCCTTCGACGGCCGGGGTGCCCTGGCGGACCCGGCCCACCGCGACCGCGTGCGCACCGTGGTCGATCAGGTGCTGTGGGCGGCCGAGCGCTTGCAACCGGTAGCGGCCTGAGTTGCTGGCAAAAACAGGCTCTGGCGCCCAACTGGCCCACGCAAGCAGCTCTCCCAACATGGATTGCCGCCCCGGCTGCGGTGCCTGCTGCACCGCACCCTCCATCAGCTCGCCCATTCCGGGCATGCCGCAAGGCAAACCCGCGGGCGTACCCTGCATTCAGCTGGGTGACGATGCCCGCTGCCGGATCTTCGGACAACCCGGGCGCCCCGCGGTCTGCAGCGGGCTCATGCCCTCGGCCGAAATGTGCGGCGCCGACCGGGAATACGCCATGCACTACCTGACGCGCCTGGAAGAGCAGACCCGTCCCGCGTGAAAAGCGGGCGCCAGCACCTGCCCAGAGGCCCGGCGCCTGCTCCCTTTCTCCCCACATCGCCCTGCACGAAGCCGCTGTGACCCACCTAGCCGCGTGGCGGGACGCCCTGCCGTGCAGGCAGCCATGAAGGTCGAAGGTCTGTTGAAGTGAAACAACCCGGTCCGGTGGCACTTCGCACCTTTCCCCGAGAGGAGGCAGCGCTTGCATGGCAGCCGCTGGATTGGGACGCACCCGTTTCAGGCTACGCGATGAACGCGCAGCACCATGGCCCGCTGAAATGAAAGACGCCGCTACAGCGGCCGCTGGCGCGCCGCCACCAACGCCCCCAGCCACAACGCAAAAGCCGAATACACGAGGCCACGCGCCAGTCCACCGGGGCCGTCGGCAATCCAGCCCACCACCGTAGGCCCCACGATCTGCCCGACAGCAAACACGACGGTGAATGCACTGATGCCACCGGCCCACTGCGCCGGCGGCAGGTTGTGGCGCACCAGCGCCGTAGTCGAGGCCACCACAGCCAGGAAGACCCCGCCAAACAACAGGCCCGAAGCCATCACCACAGGCCAGGCCGAGCTCAGCGCCGGCAGCAGTGTGGCCACGCCCAGCAAGCCGCTGAGGAGGGCCTGCGCCTGGCCACCGCGGCTGCGGTCCAGCAAACCCGCCCAGACACGCGACGACACCACCACCGCCAGTCCCAGCAGGGCATAAAACAGCGTCACGGTGCCGCTGGCTATGCCCTGCTCGCGCAGCAGCGCCACCACAAAGGTCATGTAGCCGATGTAGCCCACGCCAAACAGGGTGTAGCCCAGCAGGGCCGGTGCCAGCGCGCGCAAGGGCACAGGTGCAGGTGGCGCAGCCGGGCCAGCAACCGCCTTTGCACCCACACCCATGCCTGCCACAGGGGTGGGCGCCGTCAGCACGCGCAGCGCACGCACGGGCCACACCAGCACCACGGTAGCCAGCGCACACACGGCTGCCAGCGCCCACCAGGCCCAGGTCCAGCCGTGCAGCGCCGGGGCCCATGCCAGCACGGGCGGCACCAGCAAGGCCGAGGCGCTGATGCCCCAGCCCACGCCGCCGTAATACAAGCCCAGCAGCAGGCCACTGCGGCCCACGTCCAGGGCGCCCAGACGCGCCGCCATCAGCCCGCCCGCAATAAAGATCACGGCGCTGGCCACACCCGCCAGCAGACGCTGCAGCAGCAGCGGGACGGCCTCGACAAAGAAGCCGCTCAAGGCCATGAACAGCGTGGCCAGCACCGCACCCCACAGCAGCAAGCTACCGGGCGCCAGGCGCCGCAGCAGCGCGGGGGCAACCAGAGCGCCCAGCAGATAACCCAGCGCATTGAAAGTGTTCATGGCCCCGGCCAGCGTGTAGCTCCAGTCCAAGTCCTCGCGCATCACGGGCAGCAGCAAGGCATAGGCAAAGCGCGTGATACCCAGCGAAACGGCCGCACCCAGCGACAGCGCCAGCACCACGCCCACCGGATGGGCGCGCAAGCCTTGCAGGCCTCTTGTATGGTTTGTCTCCATGGGCGCTGATTGTGCCTGCGGGCACCGCTGCAGTCTGTCGGCGCCCCATATCAAATGCTGCTCAAAACAGCCTCAAATCATTACGTACAAAGCACATACAGCTATCATTTTAGAAAAATCAGATTCTTTTGCGGTAGCGCAGATAGCACACAATGGCTTTACCGCGCTGCCCGCCGCATACTGCAATCAGTGCGGCACTGCAGTACCCTTGGGGGTGGGCTTGCCCCTATGCAAATCCCTTTTTTCCATTGCGACGAAAGCCTTTCATGCCCTCCTTGTTCGAACCCGTCCGGGCCGGTGATCTGCACTTGGCCAACCGCATCGCCATGGCGCCGCTCACGCGCAACCGCGCACCCGACGCCATTCCCACGCCGCTCATGGCCACCTACTACACGCAGCGCGCCAGCGCCGGCCTGCTGATCACCGAGGCCACCGCCATCAGCCCCCAGGGCCAGGGCTATGCCGACGTACCCGGCCTGTATGGCACCGAGCAGCTCGACGGCTGGAAGCGCGTGACCAGCGCCGTGCATGCGGCCGACGGCAAGATCGTGGTGCAGCTGTGGCATGTGGGCCGCATCTCGCACACCGACCTGCAGCCCGGCAACGCAGCCCCGGTGGCGCCCTCGGCCATTCGCGCCAAGGCCAAGACCGTGCTGATCAAGGACGGCGTGCCCACCTACACCGATACCTCCATGCCCCGCGCACTCGACCTGAGCGAGCTGCCCGGCATCGTGCAGGACTATCGCCATGCTGCGCGCAATGCCATCGCCTGCGGCTTTGATGGCGTGGAGATCCACGGCGCCAACGGTTACCTGCTCGACCAGTTCCTGAAGACCGGCGCCAACCGGCGCACCGACGACTACGGCGGCAGCATCAGGAACCGCGCCCGGCTCACGCTGGAAGTGGTGCGCGCCATCGTCGATGAAATCGGCCGCGGCCGCACCGGCATCCGCCTGTCGCCCGTCACTCCCGCCAACGACATCGTGGACGACAACCCCCAGCAGCTGTTCGACTACCTGCTGGCCCAGCTCGCGCCGCTGGGGCTGGCCTATGTGCACATCGTCGAAGGGGCCACCGGCGGCCCCCGCGAACTGCCCGACCGTCCCTTTGACTATGCCGCCCTCAAGGCCGTGTACCGCAAGGCCGGCGGCAAGGGGGCCTGGATGGTGAACAATGCCTACGACCGCCCCTTGGCCGAAGCCGCCGTGGCCGCCGGCGCCGACATCGTGGCCTTTGGCCGACCTTTCATTGCCAACCCCGACCTGGTGGCCCGGCTGGAAAAGAACGCGCCCCTGAACGAGCCCGACAGCACCACCTTCTATGGCGGCGGCGCCGCCGGCTACACCGATTACCCCACCCTCTACTGAAGCTTCTGGCACCAGGACCGGCCTCGTGCGGTCGCCCGGTTCAGGCGGCCGACAGCACCAGTCGCGCGCACAGGCCCACGCCCCCTGGGCCGGGCACGAATTCGTGGTGCGCGCCCAGCAACTCGGCGTAGCGCGCCACAATGGCCAGGCCCAGACCGGCCCCTTGTCCCAGACGCTTGCCCTCCTGGCCCTGAACCCAGCGCTGGTGCACGTCCTGGTGCCGGGCCGGCAGGCCGGGCCCGTTGTCGGTCACGGACAGCACCACCCTGGCGCCCTCATGCGACAACGCCACGGTCACACGCGGCACGGCGCCTGCGGCGGGCCTGCCATAGCGCAAGGCGTTGTCAATGAGGTTGTTGAGCACCCCTTCGATCAGCACCGCCTGCCCTTGCACCATCACCGGCTCGTCCAGGCCGACCGCGCCCAGGTCCACGCCGGCCGCATCGGCCCGGGGCAGGAAATGCAGGACCGCGTTGCGCACCAGTTCATGGAGCGCCACCGCCCCGCGCGGGATGGCGTGGCGCGCCTCATCGGCCAGGGCCAGGGCCAGCAACTGGTCCACCAGGTGGCTGGCGCGCGCCTGGCTGTCCACGATGCCCGCCAGCTGCTCCCGCCAGACGGCGGGATCCTTCTGCGCCAGGCCGTAACTGGCCAGGGCGCGGATACCCGCCAGCGGCGTGCGCAGCTCGTGCGCCACGTTGCCGGCAAATTCCCGCTGCGCCTGCACGCCCTGGGCCACGCGGTCGAGCAGGTCATTCACCGAAACGCCCAGGCGCTGCACATCGCGTGTGGAGGCATCCACGGGCACGGACGCCAGGTCGCGCACATCGCGCCGGTCCAGCGCATGCTGAAAATCCGCCAGGGGCTGCAGGTCGCGCTGAATGGCCCGACGCAGCCACACGGCCAGCACCAGCAACAGCAGCAACTGCGAAACCACCGAATACAGGAGCACGCTGCGCAGCATGGCGCTGCGCCCCAGCACGGTCTGGGCCGTCACCACCTCGAAGGGCTGTGGCGTGGTCCGCTGCAGGCGCACGGCGCGCAGCGAACGGCCGTGGTATTGGATGTCGGAAAAGCGATAGACGTCGTCTCCGCGCGGGGGTGACACCGGCAGATCGGGCCAACCCGCCAGCACCGAGCCGTCGGGGCGCAACACCGCAAAGTACACCGTCTCCGACTGGTCGAACAGCACCGCCTTGACCTCGCGGACCGACAACGTGAAAGCGAGTTGACCGTCCACCACCCGCACATTGGTGGCCACGGCATACGCATCATCGAGCAAAGAGCGGTCGAACGCCCGTTGCGTGAAACTGTTGGCCACCAGCACCGATGCCACCGTGCCCGCCAGCCAGGTCAGGCCCAGCGGCAGCAGCACGTGGCGCAGCAGCCGCGCGCGCAACGAGGGTGCGGGCGGCACGGGCACCGGGTCCAGAGGGGCCAAAGGCGGATCGGCAGGCCGGCTCATGGCGTGGTCAACGGGTCTGCTTCCAGCATGTAGCCCAGCCCGCGCAAGGTGCGGATGCTGACGGCACTGCCGGCCAGTTTCTTGCGCAGGCGCGAGATAAAGGCCTCGAGCGCATTGTCCCCCAGCGAATCATCGAAGCTGGACAGCTTGTCGGACAGCTTGCGCTTGCTGACCACATGGCCCGGCGGCGTCATCAGCTCCCACAGCACCTCGAACTCGCGCGCCGGCAACTCCAGCAGCGCGCCATGCAGCGTGAAGCAGCGGGCGCGCCGGTCCAGCACCAGTGCGCCCGCCGCGGTGCGATCGCCGGTGCCCTGGGTGCGCCGCACCAGGGCACGCAGCCGGGCCTCCACTTCGGCCAGATCGAACGGCTTGCCCAGGTAGTCGTCGGCCCCCGCATCGAGCCCGGCAATGCGCTCATCGGTACGGTCGCGGGCCGTCAACACCAGGACCGGCGTGCGGTCGCCGCGCGCACGCGCCATGCGCAGCGCCGTGAGGCCGCTGCCCATCGGGCTGTCCGGTGCAGCGTCCAGGGGCAAGGTCAGGTCCAGCAGCACGGCATCGAAGGTTTGTACCCGCCAGAAGTGCTGGGCCTCGGCCACGCTGGCGGCGGCATCCACCCGGTGCCCTGCATCGGTGAGGCTGCGCAGCATCACGCCACGCAGCACGGCATCGTCTTCTACAACCAGGATTCGCATGGGCGCGGGGGCACTCGGGTGGTGGGGATACGCATTTTTACGCAGGTCCCAGGTCAGGCGGCGGTCAGGCGGGTACACCGATAAACGGGGGATGAGCATACGACAGTTGATCTTCATCGCCGCGCTGGCAAGCCCTCTGGCCGGCTGGGCCCAGCAAAGCACGCCAGCCCCCGCCGCCCTCACGCTGGCACAGACGCTGGCGGCTGCACGCGACAACAGCGATGTGGCGCTGGCGCGCCACGCGCTGGCCGCAGCCCGCTCCGACATCCTCAGCGCCGACCATGCGCCCGCCCCCGTGCTGAGCGCCAAGACCTCCTCCATCGACCTGCAGAACGGCATCGGCGGCGGCAACCTGCTGACGCGCAAGCGCATCGACAAATCCATCGGCATCGACTGGACCTGGGAACGCGGCAACAAGCGGGCGTTGCGCACGCTGGCCGCCCAGCGCAACGCCGATGCGGCCCAGGCCGATGTGAACGAGGTGCAGGTCCAGCAGCTGCAGGCCGCGCTGGCCGCCTATTACGACCTGCTGGCCGCCCAGCAGCGTGCGCGGGAGATTGCCGAGATGGAGCGCAGCGCCAAGGAACTGGCACGCCTGGCCCAGCGGCGCGTGCAGGCCGGCGACCTGTCGGTGCAGGATGCCGCACGCACCAGCATCGAGGCAGAACGCGCCCGCGCCGACACGCAGACAGCGCTGCTCGACAAGGAGCACGCCGCCCTGGCACTGGCCCAGGTCATCGGCCGTGGCGTCGGACTGGAGGCCTCGGAGGCCGACTGGCCCACGCTGTCAGACCCCAACGGTCCGGGCGGTGACCTGGCCGCCTGGGTCGAAGCGCGTGCCGACGTGCGCGCGGCCACGGCCCGCGTCCAGGCGGCCCAGGCCGCGCTGGACCACGCCAGTGCCCAGCGCAAGGCCGACTGGACGGTCGGCGCCTCGTACGACCACTTCCCGGGCACGTCGAACCGCCTGGTAGAACTGCGCGTCTCGGTGCCGCTGCAGTGGGGCTACCGCTACGAAGGCGAGATCGGCCGCGCCCAGGCCGAATACACCCAGGCCCAGGACACCCTCGAAAAGACCCGCCGCCTGGCCCAGCTCGACCTGCAACACCTGCAGCAGGCCGCGGCTGGTACCGCGCAGCGCAGCGCCAGTTTCGACAACGGCATCCTGCCGCGTGCGCGGCAGGTGGCGCAAAGCGCCGAACTGGCCTATGCCAAGGGTGCCACCTCGCTCACCGACCTGCTCGATGCGCGCCGCACCCTGCGCGCCACCGCGCTCGATGCGCTGTCCGCCCGCCTCGAACACGCCAAGGCCCTCGGCGCCTGGCTGTTGCGCACGCAGCCGCAGATGCTGTCTGCGGCCCCCTGATCTTTCTCTTTGCCTGGACCCACCCATGGTGCACTCTCTCACCTTCCACCTGCGCGTGCGCAACGCCTCTTCGCCCTCCATCGCCACCCGCAGCCTGCTCGCCCTGGCCCTGGGATGCAGCGCCTTGCTGGCCGGCTGCGGTGAAGCCACCGCCCCCGCAGCAACCCCCGCAGAAGCCGCACCTCCCGTCGTGCAGGGAGCGCAGCTGCGCTTTCCAGCCGACCACCCGCAGCTCGCCCTGCTGCGGGTGAGCGACGCCCAGCCCGCCAAGGAGATCGTCATCGACCTGCCTGCCAGACTGGTCTGGAACGAGGAGCGCACCCAGCGCATCTACCCGCCGTTCGCGGGCCGCGTGGCGGCCATCCGTGCCGACCTGGGCCAGACGGTGAAAGCGGGTAGCCCGCTGGCCCTGCTGGCCTCGCCCGATTTTGGCCAGGCCCAGGCCGATACCGCCAAGGCCCATGCCGACCAGGTGCTGGCGCAGCAGGCACTGCGCCGCCAGCGCGAGCTGTTCGAGGCCGGCATCGTGGCCCGCAAGGACCTGGAACAGACCGAGGCCGACGCCGCGCGCGCCCAGGCCGAGGTGGCCCGAGCCGCCGCCCGCACCAGCCTGTATGGCGGCGGTACCACCGTGAACCAGCAGCTCGCCCTCTCGGCCAACATGGGCGGCGTGGTGGTCGAGCGCAACCTCAACCCCGGCCAGGAACTGCGACCCGACCAGTCGGGCCCCGGCACGCCCGCGCTGTTCGTGGTGACCGATCCCTCCTCGCTGTGGGTGCAGATCGATGCGCGCGAAGGCGACCTCGCCTCGCTGCGCCCCGGAGACGGTTTCACCCTGCAAGTGCCCGCCTACCCGGGAGAGACCTTCACGGGCCGCGTGATGGCCACGGCCGACGCCATCGACCCCACCACGCGCACACTGAAGGTGCGCGGCATGGTGCCCAACGCCGACCGCCGCCTCAAGGCCGAAATGCTGGCCACCGCGCATGTGAGCGAGAGCCGCCGCAGCGGAGTCGTGGTGCCGGCCGCAGCCGTGACGCTCAACGGAACGGCCCACACCGTCTTCGTGCAACGCGAGCCCGGCGTGTTCGAGCCGCGCACCGTCACGCTGGGCCACGAAGGCCCGCGCGACGTGGTGGTGGCCACGGGCCTGGCCGCGGGTGAAAAAGTCGTCACGCAGAACGTGCTGCTGCTGGCGCGACAGTTCCAATCCGCCCACGAAGAAGCGGCCATGAAGAAGGACGCGCCGCAATGAAGCGCCTGATCCAATACGCCCTGCACCAGCCGCTGTTCATCGTCCTGGGCACGCTGCTGTTCGCTGCAGCCGGCTTCTTTGCGTTCAAGAGCCTTTCCGTCGAGGCCTTCCCCGATGTGACCGACACCCAGGTCACGGTGATCGCGCTATACCCTGGCCGTGCGCCCGAAGAGGTGGAAAAGCAGGTGACGCTGCCCATCGAGGTGGCGCTGGCGGGCCTGCCCAACTCGATCCGCGTGTTCTCGCACACCCAGTTCGGCCTGTCGTTCAGCGTGGTCACCTACGACGACGCGGCCAACGTCAACATCGTGCGCCAGCAGATCGCCGAGCGCCTCTCCAGTGTGGACCTGCCGCCCGGCGTGCAGGCCAATATCGCGCCCAACGCCACACCCGTGGGCGAGATCATGCGCTACCGCCTCAAGGGTGACGGCCTCTCGACCACCGAAATCCGCACCATCGAGGACTGGACCGTGGAGCGCGCGCTGCGCCAGGTGCCCGGCGTGGCCGACGTGGTGGCCATGGGCGGCGCCATCAAGCAGTACGAGGTGCAGCCCGACCTTGACAAGCTGCGCGCCTACAAGGTCACCTTCCAGAACCTGCTGGACGCACTGGGGCGCGGCAACGCCAACGCCGGCGGCAGCTACGTGGCCCAGGGCGCGCAGCAGTACACCATCCGCGGCATCGGCCTGCTGCAGTCGGCCGACGACATCGGCCGCATCGTCGTGGCCGCGCATGGCGGCACGCCCATCCTGATCCGCGACATCGCCGAGGTGAAGACCGGCGCCGTTCCGCGCCTGGGCGTGGTGGGCCAGGACCTGGACGACGACGTGGTCACCGGCATCGTCATCATGCGCAAGGGCGAGAACCCCAGCGTGGTACTCAAGGGCGTGAAGGACAAGATCGCGGCGCTCAATGCGCGCGGCCTGCCGCCGGGCGTGCAGATCGTGCCCTTCTACGACCGTACCTGGCTCATGGACAAGACGCTGACCACGGTGTTCCGCAACCTCGTGGAAGGCGCGTTGCTCGTGTCGCTCGTGCTCTACATCTTCCTGTCGAACCTGCGCGCCAGCCTGGCCGTGGTGGTGGTGATCCCGCTGTCGCTGCTCGCCACCTTCATGGGCCTGAAGGTCATGGGCGTGCCGGCCAACCTGCTGAGCCTGGGCGCCATGGACTTCGGCATCATCGTGGACGGCGCGGTGATCGTGGTCGAGAACATCATGCACCGCCTGGCCGAGCGCGGCGAGGACATGGACGAACGCGACCGGCGCGACGTGATCATCGACGCTGCCAACGAGGTCGGCCGGCCCACGCTGTTCTCCATGCTCATCATCATCGCGGCGCATATCCCGATCTTCGCGCTGCAGCGCCACGAGGGGCGCATCTTCCAGCCCATGGCGCTGTCGGTGACCATGGCGCTCGTGGGCTCGCTGGTCTTCTCGCTCACGCTGGTGCCGCTCCTGGCCTACTGGATGCTCAAGCGCCGCCTGCCGCATGGCGACAACCGCGTGGTGCACACGGCCAAGAGCATCTACGCGCCCGTCCTCGACTGGGCACTCATGCACCGCCGCAAGGTGGTGGTGATCGCCCTGGCCGCCTTTGGCCTGTCGGGCGTGGTGGCCTCGCGCCTGGGTTCGGAGTTCCTGCCCGAACTCAACGAGGGCACCACCTGGGTCAACTTCGCGCTCTCGCCCACGGTATCGAGCGAGGAGGCCACGCGCATCCTGCGCATGGCGCGCAAGGCGCTGCTCACGGTGCCCGAGGTCAACACCACGGTCTCCAAGGCCGGCCAGCCCGAGGACGGAACCGACCCCAAGACCATCTCCATGGCCGAGATCTTCGTGGACGTGAAGCCCGAGGACCGGTGGCGCCCCGGCATGACGCGCGAGAAGATCACCGAGGAGATGAGCCGCGCACTCTCTGGCATCCCTGGCATCGACCCGGCCTTCTCCCAGCCCATCCGCGACAACGTGCTCGAATCCATCTCGCAGATCAAGGGCCAGATCGTGATCAAGCTCGCGGGCGATGACCTTGCCGAGATGAAGCGCATCACCGATGCGATAGCGCGCGAGATCAAGCAGGTGCAGGGCGTGGCGCGTGCCGAGATCGACCGCGATGGCCAGGTGCCGCAGCTGCTCATCGAAATCAACCGCGACCGCGCCGCGCGCTACGGCCTGAACGTGAGCGACGTGCAGGACGTGATCGAGGCGGCGCTCGCCGGCAAGGCCGCCACCAGCCTGTGGGAGGGCGAACGCAAGTTCGCCGTGGCCGTGCGCCTGCCCAAGGACGAGCGCGTCATCGCCAACCTGCCGCGCACGCCGATTGCCACCTCCGACGGCGGCTACGTGCCGCTCTCGGCCGTGGCCAACATCCGCGAGGGCATGGGCGCCATGAACATCGCCCGCGAGGCCGGGCGACGCACCACCGCCATCGGCATCTTCATCCAGGGCCGCGACATGGGCTCCGTAGTGGCCGACATGAAAGAGCGCGTGGCGCGCAACGTGGAGATTCCCGACACCTACCAGCTCAACTGGTCGGGCGAGTTCGAGAACCAGGAACGCGCCATGAAGCGCCTGTCGGTCGTGGTGCCGATCTCGCTGCTGCTGATCTTCGTGCTGCTGTTCGATGCCTTCAAATCGTTCAAGACGGCCTCGCTGATCCTCCTCAACGTGCCACTGGCACTCGTCGGCGGCTTTGTCGCGCTGTGGGTGTTCGGCATTCCTCTGTCGGTGTCGGCAGCCATTGGTTTCATCGCGCTGTCCGGGCAGGCCGTGCTCAACGGGGTGGTGATGCTGTCGGTGTACCAGCAGCTGCAGGCCAGCGGCATGGGCGTGGTCGAGGCCGTGCGCCAGGGCTCCATGCAGCGCCTGCGCACGGTGCTCATGACGGCGCTGCTGGCCATGCTGGGCCTGCTGCCCATGGCGCTGTCGCACGAGATCGGCGCCGAGACGCAGCGCCCTCTGGCCATCGTGGTGATCGGCGGCCTGGTGACGGCCACGCTGCTGACCCTGGTGGTGCTGCCGGCGCTGTATGTGGCATGGTTTGCGCCCCGCAAGCAGGCCCCCACCACCGGCGAACCCGGAGCCATCGCATGACGCAGGGCACCGCCGTGCTGCTGCTGCATGGCTTGTGCAGCACCCCCGACGAACTGCTGTCCCTGCATCCGGCGCTGCGTTCGGCGGGGTGCACGGTGGTGGCGCCGCGCATTGCGGGGTACTCGTTCGACCCGACGACCCCCGTGCAACGGGCCAGCCCCTGGCACACATGGATCGCCGCCATCGAAGCCGAGGTGGACGCGCTGCGGCGCACACATGCGCGCGTGGCGCTCGTGGGCATCTCGGCCGGCGCATCGCTGGCATTGGGCGCGGCCATTCACTGCGGCACGCGGATCGACGCCATGGTGCTCATGTCCACCACGCTGCGCTTCGACGGCTGGGCCATTCCGCGCACCCAGTGGCTGCTGCCGCTGGCGCTGTACACGCCGCTGGGGCGCTGGTGGAGCTACCGCGAACGCCCGCCCTACGGCGTGAAGAACGAGCGCGTGCGCGCCTGGATCGAGCGCGAGCTCCAGCAGCGCCGCATCTCGTGCGCTGGCGCGGCCGTACTGGGCATAGACCACCTGCGCGAACACGACCGCCTGATCCGCCATGTGCGCAGCCACCTGGGGCAGGTGCAATGCCCGCGTGTGCTGGCCATCCATGCCCGCGAAGACGAGGTGGCCAGCCTGGCCAACCTGGATCTGCTGGCCCGGGGGCTGGGCACATCCCGCCTGCGCACCCTGGTGCTGGACAACAGCTACCACATGGTTTGCATCGACAACGACCGCCTGCAGGTCGCCAGCGAAACCGCCGCATTCGTGGTGCAGCCCCACGCCCCCGGCCCGGACCGGGTGGCGCCTTCCTCCCTTGCCACCGCGCACTGAAGAGCGTTGCGGTGGCTTTCACGCCAATCACCATGCACACCGATACCTACACCACCCTGTGCTCCATGCTGGAGCAGAAATTCCACGTCGACACAACCCGGCTGAGCCCCGGCATCTGCCTGGAAGCGATCGGACTGGATTCCCTGTCGCTCATGGAGTTCGTCTTCAACGTCGAAGACGCCTTCCACCTGCGCATCCCCGAAGACCTGCTCGATCCCCGCCAGGGCGGCATCACCCTGCAGCATGTCTGCGGCGTGATTGAGGGGTTGCAGGCTGCACCCGGCACCAGCGCATGAACAGGCCGGTACGCATCGCGGGCTACGGCATCGTCACGCCACTGGGCAACGAACTGGCGCCGTTCGATGACCGCCTGTTCCGTGGGCACTCCTCGGTGCGGGCGCATGCACTGACCCTGCCCGGCCTGGACCCCATGCTGCTGCCCGTGGCGCCATGCGCATTCGACGAAAGCGCGGCACGCGCACCTTCCAACCTGCCGGTAGACCGCGGCACGGCCATGGCCCTGGCCGCGGCCCAGTCGGCCCTGCAGGCCGCCGACCTCGGGGCAACAGACCCGCAAAGGCTGGGGATCTTCTGGGGCAGCGGCATGGGCGGCTCGGCCAGCTTCGATGCCACCTGCCAGGCGCTCTATGGCCAGCACCGGCGGATGCGCCCCACCACGGTGCTCACCACCATGCCCAACGCCGCCGCAGCCGAACTGGCACTGCGCCACGGCGCCCGGGGGGCATCGCTCACCTACGCCTGTGCCTGCGCCTCTTCCGCCGTGGCCATTGGCGAGGCGCTGCGGGCCCTGCGCGCCGGCTGGATCGACATCGCCATCGCCGGGGGACACGAGGCCATGCTGACCCCGGGTGTCCTGGCCAGCTGGCATGCCATGCGCGTGCTTGCGCCGCTGCGCGAGGATGCCGATGCCGCCACGGCCTGTCGTCCGTTCTCTGCCGACCGCGCGGGCTTCGCCCTGGGCGAAGGCGCGGCGGCGCTGGTGCTGGAATCCGAAGCACATGCGCGGGCGCGCGGCGCGCGCTCGCCACTCTTCCTGGCCGGCTATGCCACCAACTGCGACGCCATGCACATCACCCAGCCACAGGCCGCAGGCCAGGCCCGTGCCATGCGTGCCGCACTGCAGGATGCGGGGCTGGCCCCTTCGGACATTGGCTATATCAATGCCCATGGCACGGCCACCCTGGCGGGCGATGCCGCAGAAGCGCAGTCCGTGGCCGAGGTGTTCGGCAACACAACGCCCGTGAGCTCGACCAAGGCCATCCACGGCCACTTGCTGGGCGCGGGCGGAGCGGTGGAAATGGTGGCCGTGCTGCGTGCCCTGGAGAGGCGTTGCCTGCCGCCCACGGCGCATCTATCAGGGGCCGACCCGGCCTTCGGGCTGGATCTGGTGCGTGGCGCCGCACGCGATGCACCGCAACTGCGCTATGCCTTGTCCAATTCGTTCGCCTTCGGCGGCACGAATGCCGTGCTCATCGCCGGACGCGAGCATTGATTCCGTTGCCCCACCATTCGGTCAGCGGATGGTGAACCGCCGCCTGTGCGACCGGAAATTCTTACATTCGCCAGCGTTTTAACAACAGCGCATTGGCCATCACGCTCACCGAACTCAGCGCCATGGCCGCGCCCGCCACCACCGGGTTCAGGTAGCCCAGCGCCGCCAGCGGAATGCCGGCCACGTTGTAGACAAAGGCCCAGAACAGGTTCTGCCGGATTTTCGCCACCGTGCGCCGCGAGATGTCCAGGGCCGCCGCCACCAACATCGGGTCGCCTCGCATCAGCGTGATGCCAGCGGCGTGCATGGCCACGTCGGTGCCGTTGCCCATGGCCATGCCGACATCGGCGGCGGCCAGGGCGGGCGCGTCATTCACGCCATCGCCCACCATGGCCACGGTGTGGCCCCCGGCCTGCAGCGCCTGCACGCGGGCCGCCTTGTCGCCCGGCAGCACCTCGGCCATCACCTCGCCCGCATCGGGGTCCAGCCCCAGGCGCCGGGCCATGGCCTCGGCCGCGCCCCGGTTGTCGCCCGAAACCATCACCGTGCGCACGCCCAGGGCGCGCAGCGCCGCCAGCGCCTCGCGCGCGCCAGCCTTGGGCTCATCGCCAAAAGCCAGAATGGCGCGCAAGACATAGTGCGCCCCCACGCTCGGCACTCCCGTGACCTCGCTGCCCCCCAAGGGGGCGTTCGCGGCTTCGGGCGGCCGTGCGCCGCTCAGCCCGTCGGTGGTGCGCTCGGCCAGGGCCGACACCGTGGCGCCCGAGCTCTGCAACTCGGCCGCCCGCACCGCCAGCGCACCCAGCCCCACACCCAGTTCGTCCATCCAGCGCAGGCTGCCCACCAGGTAGCTGCGCGCCTGCACCTCGCCCTCGGTGCCACGCCCCGGCACGGCGCGCACGCCGTCGGGCGCCACGGGCTGCAGGCCGCGCTCTTGCGCAGCCGCCACCACGGCCCGGGCCAGCGGGTGCTCGCTGCCGCTTTGCACGCTGGCCACGGCCGCCAGCACGGCCGCCTCGTCCTGGCCCGGCGCCACCTCGAAGGCGGTCAGCCGGGGCCGGCCCACGGTGAGGGTGCCGGTCTTGTCGAAGGCCACCACATCCACCTTGTGCGCCAGCTCCAGCGCCTGCGCGTCCTTGATGAGAATGCCGTGCTTCGCCGCCACCCCGGTGCCCGCCATGATGGCCGCCGGCGTGGCCAGCCCCAGCGCGCAGGGGCAGGCAATCACCAGCACGGCCACGGCGTGGATCACGGCCGGCTCGAACCCCGCGCCGGTCCACAGCCAGGCCAGCAGCGTGGCCAGCGCCACCACCAGCACCACCGGCACGAACACCGCCGACACCTGATCGACCAGGCGCTGGATGGGCGCCTTGGCGGCCTGCGCATCCTCGACCAGGCGGATGATGCGCGACAGCACCGTTTCGGCACCCACCGCCGACACCTGCATCACCACCCGGCCATCGCCATTGATGGAGCCGCCCGTCAGCGGCGCCCCCACCTCGCGCGTCACGGGCAGGGGCTCGCCGGTCAGCATGGACTCGTCCACCTGGGTGTGGCCCTCCAGAATGCGGCCATCCACCGGAATGCGCTCGCCCGGGCGCACCACCAGCCGGTCGCCCGCCATCACCTCGGCCACCGGCACATCCACCTCGCCGTCACGCCCCAGCATGTGGGCCACATCGGGGCGCAGCGCATGCAGCGCGCGGATGGCCGCCGTGGTCTGGCGCTTGGCGCGCGCCTCCAGCCACTTGCCCAGCAACACCAGCGTGACCACCACGGCAGACGCCTCGAAGTACAGGTGCGGGGCATGCCCCTCGTGCGCCGTCAGCCACAGCCACATCGACAGCCCCCAGCCCGCCGACGTGCCAATGGCCACCAGCAGATCCATGTTGCCCGTCAGCGCCTTCAGCGCATGCCAGCCCGCCTTGTAGAACCGCGCCCCCAGAATGAACTGCACCGGCGTGGCCAGCGCAAACTGCACCCAGGCCGGCAGCATCCAGTGCTGGCCGAACAGATCGCCCAGCATGGGCAGCACCAGCGGCGCCGACAGCAGCAGGCCCACGCCCACCGGCAAAAAGCCAGCCCAGGGCGACAGGTCTTCGGGTGCATCGTCCTGCCCCGCCGCGCGCGGCTCGTAGCCCGCATTGCGCACGGCGCGGCGCAGCAGGGCGTCCATGGCCGGGCCTGTCGCATCGGGCGGCACCCCATAGACGATGCGCGCCGACTCGGTGGCCAGGTTCACGGTGGCATCCTGCACGCCAGGCACCTTGCGCAACGCGCGCTCGACGCGGCCCACGCAGCTGGCGCAGGTCATGCCGCCGATGCCCAGGTCCAGGGTGTCCAGCAGTTCGGGGGGGGTGGCAGTTGTGTTCATAAGGGGTTACCGTAATCCTTGCCATGATGGCAAGGTCAAGCCAGTGCAGCGAACAACTGCGCCGCCACCAGTGCTTTCATCCGTTCTTGACTATGCCACCATGTCAAGGTTCACCATATCGATCTCGTCATTTTTTACCGGAGAAATTGCATGCAATACACCCTTCAAGTCCAGGGCATGACCTGCGGCCACTGCGAACGCGCCGTCACCCAGGCCGTACAGCAGCTCGACCCCGCCGCCACCGTGCGCATCGACCGCGCGCAAAACCGCGTCGATATCGACAGCACCCAGCCCCGCGAGGCCCTGGCCGCCGCCATTGCCGAAGAGGGCTACCAGGTCACCGCATGACCCCCACCCCAGGCTGGCCCGTGCCCATTGGCGAGGCCGCCCGGCGCGCTGGCGTATCGGCGCGCATGGTGCGCCACTACGAATCGCTGGGCCTGCTGCCCCCCGTGGGCCGCACCGGCAGCGGCTACCGCCAGTACACCGAGGCCGACGTGCACGCGCTGCGCTTCATCGGGCGCGCCCGCACGCTGGGCTTCTCGATGGAAGAAATCCGCGAACTGCTGGCGCTGTGGCAGGACAAGGGGCGCGCCAGCGCCAGCGTCAAGCGCATTGCCCAGGGCCACATCGACGACCTGGCCGCCCGCATCGCCGCCATGCAGGCCATGCAGCGCACGCTGCAAACCCTGGTGTCGTGCTGCCAGGGCAATGACCGGCCCGATTGCCCCATCCTGGACGACCTGGCGGCAGGGCAGGCAGAACACCACGCACCCACGGCATCGCGCAAAACGCTACCAAATCAATAGTTATTCGCGCACGCTGCACTGGAGCTTGGTGGCAAAAAGGCCTAAAAAATCCCTCAACAAGCCCCCATCGCTCCGCATGGCAGACTCTCAGGCTTTCCCACAGCCTGCTACTGCCCGCCCCATGCTCACCGGTGACCTGCGCAACAAAGTCGATCAAGTCTGGAACGCCTTCTGGTCCGGCGGCATCGCCAACCCCATTGAAGTCATCGAGCAGATCACCTACCTGCTCTTTCTGCGCGCCCTCGACAGCGACCAGGCCCGCGAAGACAACAAGGCCCTGCGCCTCAAAACCCAGCCCGTGCACCTCATCCCCGCAGGCGTGGACGCGCAAGGCCGTCCCCACGACGCCATGCGCTGGTCCCGCTTCAAGAACATGGCCCCGGCCGAGATGTTTGAGGTGCTCAGCAACCAGGTCTTCCCCTTCCTGCGCGGCCTGCAAGCCTCGGGCGGCCCGGCGGCCGAATCGGCCTTTGCCCGCCACATGCAGGGCGCTCGCTTCACCATCCCCACGCCCGGCCTGCTGGCCAAGGTGGTGGACCTGCTCGACACCATTCCGCTCGACGACCGCGACACCAAGGGCGACCTGTACGAATACATGCTCGGCAAGATCGCCGCCGCCGGGCAAAACGGCCAGTTCCGCACCCCGCGCCACATCATCGACTTGATGGTGGCCCTCACGGCCCCCACCCCGCAAGACACCATTTGCGACCCCGCTTCGGGCACCTGCGGCTTCCTCGTGGCCGCAGGCGAATACCTGCGCCGCACCTACCCCGACATGCTGCGTGTGCCCGCGCAAAACCGGCACTTCCACCACGGCATGTTCCACGGGTATGACTTCGACAACACCATGCTGCGCATCGGCAGCATGAACATGGTGCTGCACGGCGTGGAGCACCCCGCCATCGAATACCGCGACTCGCTGGCCGAAGGCGCGGCCGGTGATGCCGAGGCCTACAGCCTCATCCTGGCCAACCCGCCCTTTGCCGGCAGCCTGGACTACGAGAACACCGCCAAGGACCTCCAGCAAACCGTCAAAACCAAAAAGACCGAACTGCTCTTTCTGGCCCTGTTCCTGCGCCTGCTCAAGACTGGCGGGCGCGCCGCCGTCATCGTGCCCGACGGTGTGCTCTTTGGCAGCAGCAAGGCCCACAAAGAACTGCGCCGCAAGCTGGTGGAAGAGCAAAAGTTGGATGCCGTCATCAGCCTGCCCGGCGGTGTGTTCAAGCCCTACGCGGGCGTCAGCACCGCCATCCTGCTCTTCACAAAAACCATGAGCGGCGGCACGGACCACGTGTGGTTCTACGACATGCAGGCCGACGGTTGGAGCCTGGACGACAAGCGCCAGCCCCTGCTGGATGCAAGCCTTTTAGGCCTGCAGCGCTTTGTGGACGGGCGCAACCAGCTATCAGAAACAGAGCGCGCCAAGAACAACCTGCCCGACGTGCTGGAGCGCTGGGGCCAGCGCAGCGGCACCGAACGCACCCGCCCCCGCACCGCCCAGAGCTTTTGTGTGCCCAAGGCCGACATTGAGGCCAATGGCTATGACCTGAGCATCAACCGGTACAAGGAAGTGGTGCATGAACAGGTGCAGCACCGGGCGCCGGGGGACATCTTGGCGGAGCTGCGGGCGCTGGAAGACGAGATTGCGCGGGGGATGGGGGTGTTGGAGGGGATGTTGAAGTGAGTACATGGAAAACTGCCTCACTCGGTGAAATTTTTGAAATTGCCCGTGGCGGCTCACCGCGACCAATTCAGGACTACCTCACTGACGACCCAAATGGGGTGAACTGGATTTCAATCTCCGATGCATCCGCAAGTAGCAAACTCATCACGGCAACCAAAAAGCGTATTCGTCCAGAAGGCGTTAGCCGCTCTCGGATGGTCAAGCCCGGCGATTTCCTCCTGACGAACTCAATGAGTTTCGGACGGCCCTACATCATGGGTACGAATGGCTGCATTCACGACGGTTGGCTCGTCCTGAGCAGCAAGCATGACGACGTCGATCAGGATTATTTTTTCCAGCTTCTAAGTTCCGACTTCATCTACGCAAAGTTTTCCAAGCTCGCAGCCGGTGCGACGGTCAAGAATCTGAATATCGATCTGGTGTCAGGGGTTGAGGTGACGTTCCCTCCGCTGGAAGAACAACGCCGCATCGCCGCCATCCTCGACCAAGCCGAAACCCTCCGAACCCAACGCCGCACCGCCCTGGCCCTGCTCGACAGCCTCACCCAGTCCCTCTTTCTCGATATGTTTGGGGACCCGGTGGCGAATCCGAAGGGGTGGCCGACATCGCCGCTCGCAGATGCGAGCGATGAAATACAAATTGGCCCGTTTGGCTCACTTCTCCACCAAGAAGACTATGTGCCCGACGGAATTCCTTTGATCAATCCCATGCATATCAAAGAGGGCCAGATCGTCCCAGGCTTGGATCAGTGCATTACCCAGCAGAAGTACGACGAACTATCCATTTACCAACTCAAGGTGGGTGATTTAGTGATGGGTCGCCGGAGCCTGTCAGAAAGTTTGTGTGTGAGGCATAGCATGTCAACAAGGAGCATGAATGCCACGCAAGACGAAGACCACCGCATCAGCGGACAAGGCGGCGCAGCCGCAATTCTCAGCCGAGCTGCTTGAGCAACTCATTCCCGGGCCAGTCACGCCAGCCGAGCTTGAGGGCATCTTCCAGCAGTTCAAGAAGTCGGTGCTTGAGCGCGCGCTGGGCGCGGAGATGAGTCACCACCTGGGCTACGCCCCCGGCCAGGCCAAGCCCGAAGGGGCTGCGGCCAATCACCGCAACGGCAAGAGCGCCAAGACCGTGCTGACCGACGCCGGCGCTCTGCGCATCGACGTTCCCC
>NZ_AUEX01000038.1:0-30128 GCF_000426205.1 Acidovorax sp. JHL-9 | reverse complement strand
AGAACTTATCCACAACGTGAATATCAAGTTCACGAACCAGGGTGGGTCAGATCGAGATGGAAATGGTGGGTTACGGTTGCATGGAAATCAACAGAAGAGCAAGCCAAGGATGGTGAAACCGATTTCGTCGTCTGTCACCCGGATCTCGGGTACGTGTGCATCGAAGTCAAGGGCGGGGGCGTCGGGTTCGACTCCAGCAGCGGGGAATGGTTTTCCGTCGATCGCCATCATCAAAAGCATGCGATCAACAACCCCGTCAACCAGGCTCTGAAGGCCAAGTATTCGATTCGATCCAAGCTGAATGAGCACCAGCGTTGGCGGGATCTGTCGCTCGCCAACGTCCTCAGAGGTCACGCGGTGTTCTTCCCTGATGTCGGGGATGCGAATGCCCTAAGCCGGCCCGACATGCCGCCGACCCTCGTCGGCTGCGCGAAGGATCTCCAAGATCCGAAGGCGTGGATCGATGCAGTCTTCGCCTATTGGGGCAACGATGCATCGGGGTTCACGCCCATGGGCAGGCGCGGCATCGATGTCCTTCGCGATGTGTTCGCGCGCTCTTTCGTGGTCGCGCCCCTGATCTCGTCGCAGTTGGCCGACCAGGAGGCGCGTCGACTGGTTCTCACCAAGGACCAGATTCGCGTGCTCGATTTCTTGCGCTCCCACCGCAGAGTCGCCGTAAGCGGTGGCGCTGGCACGGGCAAGACGGTCTTGGCACTTGAAAAAGCACGTCGCCTTGCATCCGAGGGGTTCCGAACGCTGCTGACTTGCTACAACCGGCAGCTCGCGGACCACCTATCAAGCCTCTGTGCCGGCACCCCGAATCTTGATGTGATGAGCTTCCATCAACTGTGCCACCGGCAGGTTGAGAGGGCCAATCGTGCATCTGGGCGGGATCTGGTTTCCGAAGCCAAGGTCACCTATCCGGGCAAGGATCTCTACGAGGTGCAACTACCCAACGCACTCGGATACTCCCTCGAAGTCCTCCCGGATCGGTACGACGCCATCGTCTGTGACGAGGGCCAGGATTTTCGCGAGGAGTTCTGGGTCCCGCTCGAGCTGCTGCTGACCGACTACGACAGCAGCCCGCTTTACGTGTTCTACGACGACAACCAAAACCTGTATGCCCGCGCAGGGACTTTCCCCATCCGCGACGAGCCGTTCTCGTTGACCACGAATTGCCGCAACACGGCGCCGATTCACGAAGCCGCCTACAAGCACTACAAAGGCGTTCCAGTGAGTCCGCCTGACATTCAGGGCGATGACGTTCAATTTGACGAGTCGCCAAGTCGAGACCCACAGGCGGCCAAGATCAATGCCCGCATCGTCGACCTTGTCGCGAGACAAGGTGTTGCGCCCGGTGACATCACGGTGCTGGTGGCCGATGCCCTGCACAAGGCCGAGTACTACGCTGCCCTGAGAAGGCTTCCGTTGCCGAAGCCAGCGACTTGGCTTGAGGAAGGGGTTCGAGGCAGGTCCACGGTCCTGATCGACACCATCCAACGGTTCAAGGGGCTCGAATCGCCGATCGTGATCTTGTGGGGTTTGGACACCATCGACTTGTCACAGCGGCAAGAGCTGCTCTACGTTGGCATGAGCCGCGCGAAGTCGCTGCTGGTCATCGTTGGGCGGGCGGCAACGTGCGCTGCGTTCAAGGATTTCGCCAATCTCTGATGCCCGCTGACGTAGTGTTCAACGACCATCGGAATTCAAGGCCGGAGCCAATGCCACGCGCAATCGATCCACGACGGCAGGTAGTGGCTCGGGGGCAAGCTCGTTCTTCTTGAGAAATGTGAGCCACAGTGCCTGTCGCGATGGATCGTGCGCGAATTCGTCGGACAGCCCGATCGGAAGCGCTCCTGGCACCGCCATGCCGCGCCGCTCGAAGGTAGCCCGGATTGCCTTGGCCAGCAGTTCGCTGTCGAGAGTTTCCCGTTCCAGGAGCACCGACAGGTCGAAGTAGTCTTTCAGACGGCTGTTGGTCATGCCGAGCAGGGCAATGGCGTGGAGCTTTTCCGCAACAACGGTGTACGTCGGATAGGTCCGCAGCCGGGGCGCCGGCAGATCGTCCAGCAGCACCGGGTACACAGAATCCACGGGCGCTGGCGTGACGGCATCACCGAACCCGACGTCGATCTGGGTCTTGCACCGCGCTTTGGCCAATTCGCCCGTGATGACCACGCGCACGCCGCCGTAGCCGGCCTCCTTGCGTATCTCCTCGACCATGACCGAGGCTGGGTCGAACGCGATGCCGTCGTCGACGGCGACGGCGGCGATCTCACGGAAGGTTTGAGCCACGGCGTCCAGATCGCTGGCGCCAAAGCCGAGCAAGTCGGCGTCGCGTGTGGCCCGGTGCGGCATGTCGTACCAGAGCGTGAACAGCAGAGCGCCCTTGAGCAGAAAACGCTCGGCGTGCTGCGACTGGGCCAGGCGATAGAGGATGCGCTCCAGGGCGAAGCGCACCAGCACTTGATTGAAGTCGACACCCTGCGCCTTGGCGACATTCAGCAGGCGGGCTCGGACCGATGCGGCGACGTTCGCCGGACGTGCCGGCGTCATCCGATGCTCTCCAGGTAGGGGCGCATCACATTGGCCACGCGGCAGACCTTGGCGAAGCGCCAGATGTCCTCCGCCGTTGCTTTGCTGCGGGTCCGGGCGTCCTTCAGGGCCTCCAGCGCCACGTCCAGGCCAATCTTGTTGCGGTGTTTGAAGCAGTCCGCCACGGTCTTGGCCACGCCGTAGACCCGCAGCTTGACGCCGTCGCGTTCGACCTCCTCGACACCGGCCGTGTAGGCCTCGCCCGTGAACTGCACCATCTTGATAGGCGGATAGTCGATTCGGGGGGCATGGCTGCCGCGCGGCATGGCGATCCAGACCTGGCGCGGCAGTTGGGTGGTCAGCTCGTGGAACTGCAGCGCCGTGAGCAGGCAGAACACGGCCTGCGGTACCTTGGTGGCGACGGTGACCAGGCTCTCGTGTTCGGACCCCTGGGATTCCGGCAGGCGGTACAGGCCACGCCCAATCCGTTCCAGCAGGCCGGCGGCGGTCAGGCGCGTCAGGGCGACCCGGGGCGCTTCGATGGCGTCCAGATCGCTGGCGCGCAGCAGCCCCTTCTTGCTGGCCAGGCCGAGGACGCGCTGGGTGTGGGTGTCGGTGAGCATGGAGCGAGTATGTTCCAAAACATCGTCCAATGCAATATATCGACGAAACTAAGGAACATGCCCGTACCAGAGCCTGCAGCGCCACCTCCGGAGATCGAGCCGCCGAAGAGCGCGGCTCGACGCTGGCTCCCGGCCTTACGCCGGCAACTTGGCGATCGCCTCCAGGAGCGACCTCCTGCCCGCCTTCGGATCCGTGTCGACTTCGATGCCGTGGTCCTCCATTTCCTTGGAGCAGCGGCGTGCCCAGGACATCACCTCATCGAGGTTGAATCTCACCAGTTTCCCGACCCGGACGCACGGCAGGCCCAGAGCCTCGCGGAGTCTGGGATGGGTGAGCAGGTACATCGGAAGGCTGGTCGCAGTCGCCACTTCCCGGGCGCTGACCAGATTCGCGTCCGGCGACGCCACGACCTGGTTGCTACGTTCCCACGTGGATTCGTACAGGGCGCGGTTCTCGAAACTCAGCACCTCGTCCATCGGGTAGGTGACGCGCTTCGAGAGTTTGAGATACCGGGGTCCCCGGCCTTCACTACGCCAGCGCTGCAGGGTCTTCGGACTGATGCCCCAGCGCTCGGCGAGTTCGTTTTCATTGATGGCGATTTTTTGCATTGTGCAACTCCTTTCATGGTTGGTGGAGTTGCGCATTCAGGCCTACATCTCGGGCCACAGCCAAGGCGCGTGCGCGATTCTGGGCCAATCCGAGGACTGAAAGGACAGGAAGCAGTGCCATCCTGTTCAATGTGCGGACGCGGGTTCGATTGACAAATGCGAATCGAACTTGCGTCGTTCCTGACGATCCGCATCGCTGCCATGATCGGGGCGAGCTGATACGATTCACTCTGAACAGAGGGCTGATTCGCACCGTTCCGCATGGGTTTGCGCCGGTTGTAAGGCGCTGAGTTTGCTAGGTTTGGCGCGGGTTACAGGCCCACCACCACTATCCAAAAAACCAACCGTTATCGGTTGGTTTTTTTTCGTCTGTTCCCCCCAGTGTTGGCGCGGTTCCGGGCACCAGCCTCTTGACCGCCCCCTTGCCGAACCGCCGACCATCGGCCTCGAAATCGCCGTTTTTTCTCTCCGTTCTCTGTTGGCCTCTTGACCGTCCAAGTGTCCAAGTCCGCTGTTTTCGCGGGTTTGAGGGCATGCGGTTGCCGTTTTCGTCTGCTCAGGCGTCGGCGACCGAGAACGGGGAGCAACCGTCCTGGACGCTCACGCCGCCTGCAACGCCGCGATCAGCGGACACTGCACCTGCCCGCTCGCGGCGCAGCAGCGCTCGACGAGCCCCTGCAGTGCACCCTCGATCCGTTGCAGATCGGCAAGCCGGGCGCGCACATCGGCCAGCTTGTGCTCGGCCTGTTCGCGGGCCTCGGTGCAATGCGACCCATCCTCGAGCTTGAGCAGGTCCGCAACCTCGTCCAGGCTGAACCCCAGTCGCTGAGCGGACTTGATGAAGCGCACCCGCGCCAGATCCGCGTCGCCGTAGCGGCGGATGCCACCCCGGGGACGGTCAGGCTCCTGCATCAAACCCTTGCGCTGGTAGAAGCGGATCGTCTCGACATTGACCCCGGCTGCGTCAGCCAGGACGCCGATGGTCAGGGTTTCGGTGGTTTCATTCATGGCGCTTGACTCCGTACTTAAGTACGGAAGTAAGCTTAAACCATGAAACCAGATTCCCCAACTGAACCTCCACGCAGCGGACGCGGTGCGCTGCTGACCGGCGGTCTGGCAGCCATCCTTGCGTCCACCTGCTGCCTCGGGCCACTGGTGCTGATCACGCTGGGCATCTCCGGGGCGTGGATCAGCAACCTGACGCTACTCGAACCGTATCGGCCGATCTTCATCGGTGCGGCGGTCGTGGCGCTGTTTTTCGCGTACCGGCGCATCTGGCTGCTGCCTGCGGCGTGCGAGCCCGGGCAGGTCTGTGCGCGGCCAGAGGCCAAGCGCAGCTACAAGACGCTGTTCTGGATCGTGGTGGTGCTGGTGATTGTCGCGCTCGGATTCCCGCTGGTCGCTCCCTGGTTCTACTGAAAGGAAACTGCCATGAAGAAGCTCGTTGCCCTTGGTGCCCTGATCGTCTTGATGTCGCCGGTGTGGGCGGCCACGCAAACCGTCACGCTGTCCGTTCCGGGTATGGACTGCGCCGCCTGTCCGATCACGGTCAAAAAGGCGCTGACCAACGTACCCGGCGTCAGCAAGACCGAGGTGAGTCTGGAAAGGCGCGAGGCCAAGGTGAGCTTTGACGACCCAAAAGCGAACGTCGAAGCCCTCACGCGCGCCACCAAGGACGCCGGTTATCCCTCGACCTTGGTGGGAGCTGCCAAATGACCACCCTCACCCTGGAATCGACACTGACCTGCCCCGTATGCGGCCACGCTAAAACCGAGACGATGCCCACCGACGCCTGCCAGTGGTTCTACGAGTGCGAGCAGTGCCATGCCGTCCTCACACCGAAGCCCGGTGACTGCTGTGTCTATTGCTCCTATGGCACGGTGCCGTGTCCGCCGATCCAGGAGCGTGGCAAAGGCAGTTGCTGCGGCGGGTGATCACGCAGCCGCAGGCGTTCGCATGGCTCGTCCCATCGCGCGGGGATGGCACTGATAAGCTCGGGAGCGGCTGCAAGCGTGTGCATTGCTGCTGGACGCCTATGCCCAGCGTGTGTTCGAGGCCCACGACGAAAATCGCTAACACCCATTGATCATGACAACAACGCCCACAACAACGTCGCTCAGCAGGATTCCAACCGGCATCTGGGTGCTCGGGTTCGTGAGCATGCTGATGGACATCTCCTCCGAGATGATCCACAGCCTGCTACCGCTATTTATGGTCGGCACGCTGGGCGCAAGCGCATTGGCGGTCGGCTTGATCGAAGGCCTGGCCGAATCGACTGCGCTGATCGTCAAGGTGTTCTCGGGTGCGATCAGCGACTATCTGGGCAAGCGCAAAGGCCTGGCCGTGTTCGGCTACGCATTGGGGGCCTTGACTAAGCCCCTTTTTGCTATCGCACCCACCACCGGCATCGTGCTCACAGCACGCCTGCTGGATCGGGTCGGCAAAGGCGTGCGCGGCGCTCCGCGTGATGCATTGGTGGCGGATATCGCCCCGCCCGAGGTGCGTGGCGCAGCATTCGGGCTGCGCCAGTCCCTCGATACCGTGGGGGCGTTTCTCGGCCCGCTGCTGGCCGTTGGCCTGATGCTGCTGTGGGCCAACGACTTTCGGGCCGTGTTTTGGGTGGCCGTGATCCCCGGCTTGCTCGCAGTGGCATTGCTGCTGTTTGGCGTGCGCGAGCCCGAGCGCCACGTTGGCGAGAAGCGCACCAACCCGATAAGTCGTGAAAACCTCAAGCGCTTGAGCGGCGCGTATTGGTGGGTAGTCGGTGTGGGCGCGGTATTCACTCTGGCCCGATTCAGTGAAGCCTTTTTGGTGTTGCGAGCCCAGCAGAGCGGTATCGCCGTTGCGTTGGTGCCGTTGGTGATGGTGGCCATGAATGTCGTCTACGCAGCGTCGGCCTACCCGTTCGGGAAGTTGTCGGACCGGATGAGCCATAAGAAGCTCTTGGCTTGGGGCTTGGTCGTCCTGGTTGCTGCCGATTTGGTCTTGGCAATGGATGACCGCTGGACGACGGTGCTCGCAGGCGTTGCGCTATGGGGCGTTCACATGGGCATGACGCAGGGCTTGTTGGCGACGATGGTTGCGGATACGGCACCCGCCGACCTTCGTGGAACCGCCTTCGGCTTCTTCAACCTGGTCAGCGGTCTTGCCATGTTGATCGCCAGCGTAGTCGCTGGGCTGCTATGGGATCAGCTTGGAGCCGCGTTCACCTTTTATGCAGGTGCCGCTTTCTGCGGTGTGGCTTTGCTCGGCTTGTTCAAGAAATTCTGATCGACGCTGTAGGCGGACGGTGCCGTGTTAGCGGCCACTGCGCCGGGCCATGGCTTCCCCGAGTTGGATGGGCCGCTCAGCCGCCCAGTCGTGGTTGAACTGCAGCGGCCCCTGCGGGAAAAGCATCACCACGGTAGAGCCCAGCAGGAAACGTCCCATTTCTTCGCCTTGCTGCAGGCTTACCTGGCCCGCTGCATAGTTCCATTGCCGTAGCTGGCCCGTGCGGGGCGGGTTCACCTGACCATGCCAGACGGTGGCCATGCTGCCCACGATGGTGGCCCCCACCAGTACCAGCACAAAAGGCCCGTGGTCCGATTCAAAGACGCACACCACGCGCTCATTGCGTGCAAAAAGACCCGGTACGCCACGCGCCGTGGTGGGGTTCACGGAAAAAAGGGCACCCGGCACATGCACCATTCGCGTGAGTCGGCCTGCGCAGGGCATGTGGATGCGGTGGTAGTCACGTGGACTCAGGTACAAGGTGGCGAAATGGCCGTGGTCAAAGCGCGCTGCCAGTGCGGCATCACCACCCACCAGCGCGGTGGTGGAGTAGTGGTGGCCCTTGGCCTGAAAGATCAGGTCTTTTTCTATGCGGCCAAGCTGGCTGATGGTTCCGTCCACTGGGCAAATCAGATCAGCCGATGCCAGTGGGCGCAAGCCCGGTTTCAGCGCGCGCGTGAAAAAGTCGTTGAATGATGGATAGCTGGCGATGTCCGGATTGGCCGCCTCGGCCATGTTCACGTTGTAGCGGGCCACAAAGCGGCGTATCACCGCGGTAGTCAGGCCCCCCAGCCGTGCCGACGCAAATCTGCCGGCCAGCGTGGTGAGTGCCCGCTTGGGCATGAGGTACTGGGGCAGAACTGCCAGACGATCGGACACGGGCAAGCCTCTCAAGGACGAAAGCGGCTGATTCTATCGGCCGCATGCCTCGGGGCTGGTGCCATGCATCCCCGCAGTCCTTACCGTGGCAAGGGGGCGTGTCCTGTGCGCAGCGAAATCACCGTGCGACAGCCCGGGAAACCGAAACCCGTTTTGCCGAGGCGGCCCGGTGCGCATGATGGTGGGCGCAAGAAATGCTGCAAATGCTTTGCTGCCGGGTTTTGGCCGGGCGTCCATCGCATTGCGGTGGACTTCGGCAAAATAGTGAGCCAGGTGCTGGTTCAGTGCGATTTTTTCCTGAATGAGTTGAACCACGAACACGATAAGCCGAGGTGCGACGGTGCCCTGGCGTTTGCGATTGCGTCATGTCCTCTCCACATTCGGGCCTTCCTCCCACCCCTCCTGCCACACTTCTGACATCGCCTGGCGCGCGGTGGCTGCGCTGGCTTCGTCGTTTCTGGCCCGCGCCGGTTGGCATTGATGGCCATGAAAGACTTCGGGTGGTGGTGGGTGTCTCTCTCGGTGTCCTGATTGCAGCCCTGCTGAGTCGCTGGTGGGCGATGGACCACGCTGGCCCGTGGATGGTGGGCTCGCTGGGTGCGAGCGCCATTCTGGTCTTTGGCTTGCCGTCCAGCCCATTGGCCCAACCCTGGCCGGTGCTGGGTGGCAGCACTCTGTCGGCACTGGTGGGCGGTGTTTGCGTGGCCCTGGTGCCCGACCCTGCCGTTGCAGGAGCACTGGCGGTGGGGCTGTCCATGGCGCTCATGGTGCCCCTGCGTTGCCTGCATCCGCCAGGCGGTGCCATGGCACTGTATGTTGTGATAGCCCAGGGCAACGGATTACAACTGGCGGTTTTTCCGATTTGCTTCAACGCCTTGGCTCTGGTGGTTTTGGGTGTGGCCTACAACACCCTGACGGGGCGCCAATATCCGCATTCGCAACGCTGGCGCGAACCAGCGGGCCCGCCACCATCGGGACCCTTTGTCGCATCGGACGTGGATGCCGCGTTGTCTCACTACAACCAGCTTCTCGATGTGAGCCGCGAGGACCTTGAGGGGTTGTTGCATCTGGCCGGTCGAGCGGCCTTTCAGCGAACGCTGGGGGATCTGCGCTGTTCGGACGTCATGTCCAAGCCGCCGTTGGTCGTGGAGGCGAGCGTGTCGCTCAAGGACGCCTGGGCGCTGATGCGCAGCCAGCAGGTCAAGGCGCTTCCCGTGGTGGATGCACATCGCCTTGTGGTGGGTATCGTCACCGTGGCGGACTTCATGCGGCTTGCCAACCTGGATATGCACGAAGGCCTGGGGCAGCGATTGCGGACACTGGTGATGGGCCGCAGCGGCCAGCCGGCATCGGTGGGCGAGATCATGTCGCACCCTGTACAAGTGATTGGAGAACAGCAGCACGCCATGGATCTCGTGCCTCTTTTTTCGCAGGGTGGGCATCATCACATTCCGGTAGTGGACACCCGTCAGCAGTTGGTGGGCATCATTACCCAGACAGATCTGGTGCGCACGCTGGCTGGCGCCTTGCAGATTCCGCAAGTGGCGGGCTCCACCCCTGCTGGGTAGTTTGGCGCGCCGGCATAGGCAGACCGGGGACATCGCGCTACAATCAGCAGGCTCATGCACAGCGCCTCGCCTGTCCATTGAAGCCGTCTCCCCGGCCTCTTTTCTGATCTGCGCCCCGGGTGCAGCGACTCCCCCGCCCGCAAAGCACCGTGCCCCGAGCCCCCTGAAGGCACGGTAACGGCGGTCGTGGATGCACGATGTGCTGGTGTGCCAACCACAGAATATTTGTTTTTAAGAGATAACCATGGCCAAAGAAGAACTCATTGAAATGCAAGGCTCCGTGACGGAAGTTTTGCCGGATTCGCGTTTTCGCGTCACCTTGGAAAACGGCCACCAGCTGATTGCCTACACCGGTGGAAAGATGCGCAAGCACCATATCCGCATTTTGGCGGGCGACAAGGTGTCGCTGGAATTGTCGCCCTACGATTTGACCAAGGGACGCATCACTTTCCGCCATCTGGCGGGTCGTGGTCCAGGGCCCTCCAGCCGTTGATTTTTCTCCATGGCGGCTCCTGCCGCAGGAGAGACGTAAAAATGAAATGCGTCAAATCCAAAACAGGCCGGATTTTCGGGTTAGAATACGAGCTGTCGGAGCGTAGCGCAGCCTGGTAGCGCATCTGCTTTGGGAGCAGAGGGTCGCGAGTTCGAATCCCGCCGCTCCGACCAATGTTCAAAGGACTTGCAGCACAAGCTGCAAGTCCTTTTTGCTTTCTGCCTAATGGGAGTATGGTGCTTTGCCAAGCTCCAGCCCATTCGCGATGAGAACCACATCATCACCATAAAAAAAACGCGGCCTGGGCCGCGTTTCCTGTGGGTGAGTGGGCGTTCCGGGTGAACGCGGCGACTTCCCTTTTTATTCCACCTTGGCCTTGGCGCGCAGTTCTTCCTGGAACTTAGCCAGCTTTTGCTGCTGCAGTTGCTGCGCCACCTGGGGCTTGACCTCGTCCAGCTTGGGCAACTGGGCCTGGCGCATATCGTCCAGGCGGATCACGTGCCAGCCAAACTGGCTCTTGACAGGGGTCTCGGTCATCTTGCCCTTGCTGAGCTTGATCAGGGCTTCGGTGAATTCGCTCACATAGCTGGCGGGATTGGCCCAGTCCAGATCGCCGCCCTTGGCGCCAGAGCCTGGATCCTTGGATTGCTTCTTGGCGATGTCTTCAAACTTGGCGCCTTTCTTGATGGAGGCAATGATGGCCTTGGCATCGGCTTCCTTGTCCACCAGGATGTGGCTGGCCTTGTATTCCTTGCCACTGTTGGCTGCCGCGAACTTGTCGTACTCGGCCTGGATTTCAGCGTCCGTGACGGGGTTGTTTTTCTGGAAATCGGCGAACAGTTCGCGGATCAGGATGGTCTGGCGGGCCAGTTCCATCTGTGCCTTGTAGTCTGTCGATGTCTCCAGGCCACGCTTTTGCGCTTCCTGCAGGAAGATTTCGCGGGCGATCACTTCTTCCTTGATCTGGCCTTCCACTTCAGGGGTCACAGGGCGACCGGACCGCTCCACCTGCTGGCGCAGGACTTCGGCGCGCTCTTTGGGTACGGCCTTGCCGTTCACGATGGCAATGTTCTGGGCGGAAACGGGCAGGGCCATCGTACCCAGCACGGCAGCGGCCACGAGGCCTGACAGGATCTGTTTCTTCATGCGGAATCCAAAAAATGAGAGGGTGATTGCAGGCTGAAGGCCGGCAGCTGCATAGATGGGTGCCGGTTCAGAGAACTTCAATGGCGATGGCGTGAACGCCCTGGTCAATAAATTCTTGCAGCGCATCATACACAAGGCGATGCTGCGCCACGCGGCCTTTTCCTGTAAGCAGGGGTGACGCAATGCGCACCCTGAAATGGGTTCCGAAACCCGTGCCGTTGGCGCCCGCATGGCCCGCGTGGGCGGCACTTTCGTCCAGCACTTGCACATGGGTGGGGGTGAGTTTTTCAATCAGGCGCTGCTGCATGGCCTGGGCCAGGATGGGAAGTTGGTTTGCGGTCATGCCTGTGGCCCTTTGGTGTCGTCGGTGTCCTTCATGTAGCGGCTCAGATACAGTGCCTGCGCCAGCACAAACACGAACATCAGGCCCATGCCGCCAAACAGCTTGAAGGTGACCCAGGTGTCGGTATCAAAGTGATAGGCCACCCAGAGGTTGAGCACGCCCATGACGGCAAAGAAGCCCGTCCAGCTCCAGTTCATCGTGCGCCAGGCGGACTCTGGCAGATCCATCTGGGCACCCATCAGGGACTTGAGCAAATTCTTGCGGAAGAACAGCTGGCCGCCCAGCAGCGCGCCACCCATCAGCCAGTACAGCACCGTGGGCTTCCATTTGATGAAGGTGTCGCTGTGCGAGAGCAGGGTGGCGCCGCCGAATAGCACGATCACCCCCAGGCTGAGCCATTGCATGGGTTCGACCTTGCCGTGCTTGTAATGCAGGTAGCCGATCTGCACCGCCGTGGCGGCAATGGCCACCGCCGTGGCGATGTAGATACCCCAGATCTTGAACGCCGCAAAGAACAGGAAGATGGGAAAGAAATCGATCAGTAGTTTCATGTCGCCTGAGGGTAGGGGTGATGGTCTGGGCGTGTTTCAGGGGGCGTCGGGCTCGAAATCGAGCGAGGCCGAATTCATGCAGTAGCGCAGGCCGGTTGGCGCCGGGCCGTCTTCGAAGACATGGCCCAGGTGCGCACCGCATTGTGCACACACGGTTTCGGTGCGGACCATGCCGTGGCTGTGATCGACGATTTCGGCAATGGCGCCCGGTACTGCCTGCGAGAAGCTTGGCCAGCCGCAGCCGGCATCGAACTTGGTGGCGGCATCAAACAACTTGGCCCCGCAGCAGATGCAGTGGTAGCTGCCATCGGCCCAGTGGGCCTCGTATTTGCCAGTGAAGGGGCGTTCTGTGGCCGCATGGCGCGTGACCTGCAGGGCTGCAGGTTCGGCGCCTTTTTCGCGCAGGATGGCTTGCCATTCGGCGTCGGTTTTCTGGAGAGGAAAGTTCATGATGAACAGCTGATCTCGATGGAGGACGCCCAGTCGGGCGGAAAGTCGGCCCAGGCATCGTGGCCGGGGTGTTCGTCGAACGGACGCTCCAGCAGGCGCTGCAAGGTGCGTAGCTCGGAAAAATCGCCAAGTTTCGCCGCGCGGATGGCCTGCTCGCCCAGGTGGTTGCGCAGCACGAACTTGGGGTTGGTTTTTAGCATCAAATCGGCCGATAGCTCTTTATTCATAAGCGCCAGAAGCGCTGAATAAGATAGCTCCCACCGGTCCCAACCCGCAGGGTCTGCAAACAGGTCACGCACGGGCTCGAAGTCGTTGTGCGCCACCGCCTGCGACAGGCGGCGCCAGAAGATGGTGTAGTCCACGCCGTTTTTGGCCAGCAGCAGCAAGATGCCGTCGATCAGATCGGCATCGCCGGCACCCTCCTGCACAAGGCCCAGCTTGGCGCGCATGCGGGCCATGAATTCGGTGGAGAAGACGGTTTTGTACGATACCAGGGCCGCTTGGGCCAGCTCTTGGTCGCCGATCAGCGGCAGCAGTGCCTGGGCCAGGCAAAACAGGTTCCAGTAAGCCACGTTGGGCTGGCGGTTGTAGGCGTATCGGCCCTGGGTATCGCTGTGGTTGCAGACATGGCCGGGCACGAACGCATCCAGGAACTGGAAGGGGCCGTAGTCGATCGTCAGGCCCAGGATGCTCATGTTGTCGGTGTTCATCACGCCGTGGCAAAAACCCACGGCCTGCCATTGCGCCACCATCGTTGCCGTGCGCTCGCTCACGGCCTGCAGCAAGGCTGCATAGGCGTTGCCACCCGGCTGCGGTGCAGTGCGGCAGGCCGGGTAATAGCGGTCGATCACATAGTCGGCCAGCGTGCGCAGTTCTTTTTCCATGTCGCGCGCGGCGAAATGCTCGAAATGGCCGAAGCGGATGAAGCTCTGTGCCACCCGGGTCACTACGGCGGCGGTCTCTGTCTCCTCGCGGTGCACGGGGGCGGGTGATCCGGTGACGCACAGAGCCCGCGAGCTCGGTATGCCCAGTGCATGCATGGCTTCGCTGCACAGAAACTCGCGGATGCTGGAGCGCAGCACCGCGCGCCCATCGCCCATGCGCGAGTATGGGGTGCGGCCGCTGCCCTTGAGCTGCACTTCCAGCCCACCGGTGGTTTCGCCCAGCAGGATCGCGCGCCCGTCGCCCAGTTGTCCTGCCCAGACGCCAAATTGGTGGCCGCTGTAGACACTGGCCAGCGGGCGGCTGCCGGGAGGGCAGGCATTGCCCGTGAACACCCGCAGGGCTTCGTCGGACGCCAGCCAGGCGGCGTCCAGGCCCAGCAGATCCGCCACGCCGCCGCTGGTGCCCACCCAGTATGGCTGGGGCAAAGGCGTGGGATTCAGGTGGGTAAAGAATGCCGGTCCCAGGCTCGCAAAACCGCCGCAGTCGTCCGTCAGGTCCAACGGTGGGGCGGGGGGGCAGTCGGCATGGGGGTTCATGGGGGCATTGTCTCGTAGTCGGGATGCCCCGGCGCCCGCAGGGCCTTGCGTGCGTTGGCCCGCTGCGCGCGGCTGTTCAGTTGTCGATGGTGGCTGCCAGGTAGGCGCGCAGTGCGTCGTCGTCCACCACGGCCACGCGCCCCAGGTCCAGCGTGACGATGCGCAGGGCCTCCAATGTGCGCAGCACGCGGTTGACCGTTTGGCGCGACAGCCCTGCCAGGTGCCCCAGTTCTTCCTGGGTGAGCAGGATGCGCCGCGTGCTGCGCCAGAACAAGGGGCTCAGGTACAGCGCCACGCGATGCTCGGGCGAGCGCATGCGGCCGGCTTCGATGATGGCCATGGCCTGGCCGAGCCGCATGTTGAGGTGGTTGGCCAGGTACTGGTTGAAAGCAAGGCTGGTGTCGCGCAGGACCGAGAACAGCGGCAGCGGCAGGCACAGCAGCCGTGTCTCGCGCAGCGCGACGACGTGGTAGCGGCGGGGTTCGGGCTTCATGGCCGAGCCCTCTCCGAACCACTCGCCATCGGGCACGCCCAGAAACGCAGAGTGCCGCCCGCGCGCTTCAGGGCTGTGCAGCATCACCAGGCCGCTGAGCACGGCATGCCAGCCCTGAACTGCGGTGCCCGCGGCCAGCATGGTGTCGCCCTTGTCGCCCTGCAGTGTCTGCACGGCATCGCGCACTTCTTCCTGCAGTCCCGGCGACAGGCTGTGGAACCACGGTTGGGTGGCGATGAATCGCTGGGCAGGGGGAGCGGAAAACATTGCCTGCATTGTGCCGCGTGGCGCTGGTGGCTGGCTCCGCCGGGGGGGAGGCCACGGGCGGCGCTGTCAACGAAAGGGGGGGTGAACAGAAGGATGGGAACCTGCTGGCTGCAGGGGCGGGAAAACCCGCGCCACCTGTCAGCCGCGCGACACGTGTTGGCGCCGGATACGAAACGCTGCAGACTGTCGCACGGGCCGAGAGCGGCTTGGCACCTTGCATCCACGTGCGTTTGCAACGGTGGCTGAGCCGCAGCGGCGCCGGCCTGCAGGGCACGCGGCGCAAGCCTTTGCGCGACCTTGCCACGGTAGGATAAGGATTCCAAACCACATGACTTTCAAGGAGCGCACATGCTGGGCCTGATGCAGAGCCAACCACTGCTGATTTCGTCGCTGATCGAGTTTGCCGAACGGCATCACGGCGATGCAGAAATCGTTTCACGCCGGGTCGAGGGAGACATCCATCGCTACACCTACCGCGACCTCGCATTGCGCTCCAAGCAGCTGGCCAATGTGCTGGATGGCATGGGCCTGCAGTTCAGCGACCGCGTGGCTTCGCTGGCATGGAATGGCTATCGCCACATGGAGATGTATTTTGGGGTCAGCGGCTCCGGCCGTGTGTTGCACACCATCAACCCACGCTTGCACCCCGACCAGATCGCATGGATCGTCAACCATGCGCAAGACCAGGTGCTGTGCTTTGACACTTCCTTCCTGCCGCTGGTGCAGGCCGTGCATGCGCGCTGCCCTTCGGTGAAGAAGTGGGTGGCGCTGTGCGATGCCGACAAGCTGCCCGCCGATTCGGGCATTCCGGGCCTGGTGAGCTACGAGGCATGGATAGGCGGTGCATCCAGCGATTACGCCTGGCCGGTGTTCGACGAAAACTCGGCCTCCAGCATGTGCTACACCAGCGGCACCACCGGCAACCCCAAGGCGGCGCTCTACAGCCATCGCTCCACCACGCTGCATGCCTATGCGGCGGCACTGCCCGATGTGATGGGCCTCTCGGCGCGCGACTCTGTATTGCCGGTGGTGCCGATGTTCCACGTCAATGCCTGGGGCATCCCCTATTCGGCACCGCTGACCGGCTGCAAGCTGGTGTTTCCCGGGCCGGCACTGGATGGCAAATCGGTGTACGAGCTGATCGAGGCGGAAGGCGTGACCTTCGCCGCAGGCGTGCCCACGGTCTGGCAGATGCTGCTGAACCATGTCAAGGCTGGGGGGCTGAAGTTCAGCACGCTCAACCGCACGGTGATTGGTGGCTCGGCCTGCCCACCCGCCATGATCCATGCTTTCCAGGATGAATTCGGCGTGTCGGTGCTGCATGCCTGGGGCATGACCGAGATGAGCCCGCTGGGCACGCTGTGCACGCTCAAGAACAAGCACCTCGCCCTGCCGCGCGACGGGCAGATGAAGATCCTGCAAAAGCAGGGGCGCGCCATCTACGGCGTGGACATGAAGATCGTCGACAGCGCGGGCAATGAACTGCCCTGGGACGGCAAGAGCTATGGCGACCTGCTGGTGAAGGGACCGTGGATCGTGGCCGACTATTACCGCAGCGAAGGCGGCAGCCCGCTGGTGCCCGACGCACAGGGGCGCGGTTGGTTCCCCACAGGCGATGTGGCCACCATCGACGCCGATGGCTTCATGCAGATCACCGACCGCAGCAAGGATGTGATCAAGTCCGGCGGCGAATGGATCAGCTCCATCGACATCGAGAACATCGCCATGGCGCACCCGGCCATCGCCATGGCGGCGTGCATCGGTATGCCGCACCCCAAGTGGGATGAGCGCCCGATCATCGCTGTGGCCCTGAAGCCTGGTGCCGAAGTCGGCCGCGAGGAGCTGCTGGCCTTCTATGAGGGCAAGACCGCCAAGTGGCAGGTGCCCGATGACGTGGTGTTTGTGGACGCCATTCCGATCGGTGCCACGGGCAAGATGCTCAAGGCCAAGCTGCGCGAACAGCTCAAGGACTACCGTTTGCCCGGCTTGTGAACCGCAGTGGGCGTGGCGCTCGGGGGAGCGCGCTGCCCGCGGACATGCCGGCCGCCTGCGGCATGTCGTTGGCTTTCGGTGGGCCAGTCGCCTGCGCGATAGCTGCTAGGGGCAATCCCTGAGGGGTGGCTTTGTGCAACGCGGTACGCTGCGTTCGGTTGATTCAACAGGAGACAAGACTATGAAATTTGCTATAAAAGCAGTAGCTGCATCCGTCATTCTGGCAAGCGCTGGTGGAGTGTTCGCCCAAAAGGGTGAAACGGTCAAGATCGCCTGGCTGGATCCACTCTCGGGTCTCATGGCTGCGGTGGGTACGAACCAGCTCAAGAGCTTCCAGTTTCTGGCGGAAGAGTTCAACAAGAAGAATGCAGCCGGTGTCAAATTTGAAATCATCGGCATCGACAACAAGCTGAGCCCGCAAGAAACCACCAGCGCCCTGCGCTCGGCCATGGACCAGGGTGCACGCTACGTGGTGCAGGGCAATGGTTCCGGCCCTGCGCTGGCCATCATTGATGCGCTCGAAAAACACAATGCGCGCAACCCCGGCAAGGAAGTGCTGTTCCTCAACTACGCGGCCGTGGACCCCGACCTCACCAACAGCAAGTGCAGCTACTGGCATTTCCGTCTGGATGCCGACACCTCCATGAAGATGGAAGCGTTGACCACCTACATGAAGGATCTTCCAGAAGTCAAGAAGGTCTACCTGATCAACCAGAACTACTCGCACGGCCACCAGGTTTCCAAGTTCGCCAAGGAAATGATGAAGCGCAAGCGCCCCGATGTGCAGTTCGTCGGTGACGACCTGCACCCGCTGGCCCAGGTGCGCGACTTCTCGCCCTACATCGCCAAGATCAAGGCCTCGGGCGCCGACAGCGTGATCACCGGCAACTGGGGTTCCGACCTGGCGCTGCTCATCAAGGCGGCCAACGACGCCGGCCTGAACAATGTCAACTTCTATACCTACTACGGTTCCGTGACCGGCAGCCCCACTGCCATGGGCGCCGCAGCAGCGGGCCGTGTGTACATGGCCGCATACGCCCACATGAATTTGCCGGGCCCGCTGAACCAGATCGTGGTGGACTACAAGAAGAAGTTCAACGACGACATGTACACCGGTGCCGTGTACCACGCCTTCTCCATGCTGTCCGAAGGCTTTGCCAAGGCCAAGTCGACCGATCCCGTCAAGGTGGCAGCCGTGCTCGAAGGCATGAAGTTCAAGAGCTTCAATGGCGAGGTCGAAATGCGCAAGACCGACCACCAGCTGCAGCAGGGCCTGTTCATCTCCAAGTGGGAGAAGGCAGGGGGCCAGTACCCGCTCGACTCCGAGGGCACCGGCTACACGTTCGTTCCGGTGAAGTACTACGAGCCCTATGTGGCCAGCACGCCCACCTCGTGCCAGATGAAGCGTCCGTAAATTCGGCTCCACCGCTTCGAGGCCCGACCCACTCGGGCCTTTTTTTTACCCAGCAATGAAAAATTCCAATGAATCCTGAGTTTTTCGTGATCTCCACGCTCAATGGTGTGAGCTATGGCCTGCTGCTGTTCATGCTCAGCTCCGGCCTCACCCTCATCTTCAGCATGATGGGGGTGCTCAATTTCGCGCACACCAGCTTTTACATGCTGGGGGCCTACATCGCCTACACGATTTCGAGCGTGGTGGGCTTCTGGCCCGCGCTGGTGCTGGCCCCCCTGCTGGTGGGGGCCATGGGGGCCCTGTTTGAACGCTACAGCCTGCGCCGCGTGCACAAGTTTGGCCATGTGCCAGAGTTGCTGGTGACGTTCGGGTTGTCCTATCTGATCCTGGAACTGGTGCAACTGGTGTGGGGGCGTTCCACGGTTCCCTATGGGTTGCCCACACAGTTGCAGGGGCCCCTGTTCACGCTGTATGGCACGCAGTTTCCCAGGTCGCGTTCCTTCGTGATGCTGGTGGCATTGCTGATGCTGGTGTCGGTGTGGCTGCTGCTCACCCGCACCCGCATTGGCCTGGTGATTCAGGCGGCCCTCAAGCACCCCGAGATGGTGGAGGCCCTGGGCCACAACGTGCCCCGCGTGTTCATGCTGGTGTTTGGCGGTGGCGCGGCCCTGGCGGGGCTGGCCGGGGTGATTGGCGGCAATACCTATGTCACCGAGCCCGCCATGGCGGCGTCGGTCGGCTCCATCATCTTTGTGGTGGTGGTGGTGGGCGGCATGGGCTCGCTGGCCGGGGCCTTTCTGGCCTCGCTGCTGATTGGCCTGGTGCAGACCTTTGCCGTGGCCATCGATTACTCGCTGGCATCGGCGCTGCAGGGCATGGGCGTGGCGGTGTCGGAGGCCACCTTTGGCTGGCCCTTGCTCAAGCTCACGGTCTCGCAGGTGGCACCCATCCTGCCGTACCTTTTTCTGGTTCTGATTTTGATCTTCCGCCCCAAGGGCCTGCTGGGTACCCGGGAAGACTGAGGCTATGAAGTCCACCACCACAACTGTTTCTCCGGCCACGCAATACCACCGGTTCAAGCCATGGAATGTGGGCCGCCTGGTCATCTGGAGCCTGTTTGCGCTCTTGCTCATCGTCGCGCCCATGCTGTTTCGCAGCAGCCTGGCGCTGACCATGCTTTCGCAGATCGGCTACCTCATCATCATCTGCCTGTCCTACAACATGCTGCTGGGGCAGGGCGGCATGCTGAGTTTCGGACATGCGGTGTATACCGGCCTGGGTTCGTTCATTGCCATCCATGTGATGAACCTCGCGGGCAAGGACGCGCTGCCTGTGCCGCTGGTGCTGATTCCCCTGGTGGGCGGCCTGGCCGGCATGTTCTTCGCCATCCTGCTCGGGTTCGTGACGACCAAGAAATCGGGCACCACGTTCGCCATGATCACGCTGGGTATCGGTGAACTGGTGGCCTCGATGGCGCTGATGTTCCCCGAGTTTTTTGGCGGCGAGGGCGGTATCACCACCGACCGTGTGTATGGCCAGCCCTTCCTTGGCATCACGTTCGGCCCCGCCATCCAGGTGTATTACCTGATCGCGGCGTATTGCTTTGTCTGCACCGCCGCCATGTTTGCCTTCACGGGCACGCCGCTGGGGCGCATCCTCAATGCCGTGCGCGACAACCCCGAGCGCGTCGAATTCATCGGCTACAACACCCAGCGCGTGCGCTACTTCGCCTTCATCATTGCGGGCTTCTTTGCCGGCATCGGGGGGGGGCTCGCGGCGATCAATTTCGAGATCATCACGGGGGCCGACAGCGTGAATGTGGTGCGCTCGGGCGGGTATCTGCTGTTCACCTTCCTGGGGGGGGCCACTTTCTTCTTCGGGCCCATCATCGGTGCGGTATTGCTGGTGCTGGCGTCGGTGCTGCTGTCGGAGTTGTCCAAGGCCTGGCTGCTGTACCTGGGGCTCGTCTTCCTGTTCATGGTGATGTATGCGCCCGGCGGCATCGCCAGCCTGGTCATGATGAATCTGCGCCTGGCCAGGTTTGGCAAGCTGCGCGGCCTGTGGCCCTCGTACCTGGCGCTGGGCGGCACCGCATTGGTGGCGGTGCTGGGGGCCGCAGCCATGGTGGAGATGACCTACCACCTGCAGCTCAATGCCGCCTTGGGGCCACAGCTTGATTTTCTGGGCGCCACCTTGCATGCCAACTCGGTGGGTAGCTGGTTTGGCGCAGGGTTGGTGCTCTTCACGGGGCTCGGCTTGTTTGAGCTGTGCCGGCGCCAGTTTGTGCGCCAGTGGGGCACTATCCAGGAAGAGATCGAACACGAAATCAAGCGGGGGGAGGCGCTGTGAACATGGCGACAAACGCACCTTGTGCGCTCGAACTGCGTGATCTGCGCAAGAGCTTTGGCAAGACAGAAATCATCCGTGGCGTGAACCTGGCCGTGAAGCCCGGCGAGCGGGTGGCCATCATCGGCCCCAATGGCGCGGGCAAGTCCACGCTGTTCAACCTGATCAGCGGGCGCTTTGGCCCCACCAGCGGCGAGGTGCTGCTCAATGGCCAGCGCATCGACGGCAAGGCACCCTACGAAATCAACCGCATGGGGTTGTCGCGCAGCTTTCAGATCACCAACATCTTTCCCAAGCTGAGTGTGTTTGAGAACCTGCGCTGCGGCGTGCTCTGGAGCATGGGCTACAAGTACACCTGCCTGCGATTTCTCTCGAGGCTGGACGACGCCAACGAGCGCGCCAGGCAGCTCATGGAGATGATCAAGCTCGACAAGAAGCGTGACACCCTGGCCGTGAACCTGACCTACGCCGAGCAGCGCGCCCTGGAGATCGGCGTCACCATCGCCGGCGGCGCCAATGTGATCTTGCTCGACGAGCCCACCGCCGGCATGAGCCGCAGCGAAACCACGCGCTTCATCCATCTCATCAAGGAGGTGACCGAGGGCCGCACCCTGCTCACGGTGGAGCACGACATGGGCGTGGTGTTCGGCCTGGCGGACAAGATTGCCGTGGTGGTGTATGGCGAGGTCATCGCCTTTGACACGCCCGACAAGGTGCGCGCCAATGCGCGCGTGCAAGAAGCCTACCTGGGCTCCGCCGTGGCCGATGCACAGGCGGGGGGACACTGACATGCTGAAAATCGACAACCTCCACGCCTACTACGGAAAAAGCCATGTACTCCATGGTGTTTCCTTCGATATCCAGCCCGGTGAAATCGTGGCCTTGCTGGGGCGCAATGGATCGGGCCGCTCCACCACGGCCAAGGCCGTGATGGGCCTGGTGGACTGGGAAGGCTCGGTGCAATGGAAGGGGCAGGCCCTCAAGGGCAAAAAAGCCTACGAGATTGCCCATCTGGGCATTGGCTATGTGCCCGAAAGCCGCGATGTCTTCCCCAACCTCACGGTGCACCAGAACCTGCTGCTGGGGCAAAAAGGCAAGGGCAAGGGCAGCCGGTGGTCGTTTGACGACATGTACGACATGTTCCCCCGCCTCAAGGAGCGCCGCAACATCGAGGCGGGCGTGATGTCGGGCGGCGAGCAGCAGATGCTCACCCTGTGTCGTACCCTGATGGGCGACCCCGACCTCATCATCATCGACGAACCCACCGAGGGCCTGGCTCCCAAGATCGTTGAACTGGTGGGGCAATACCTGCAGACCATCAAGTCGCGCGGCATCTCGGTGCTGCTGATCGAGCAAAAGCTCACCATTGCCATGACCATCTCCGACCGAACGCTGGTCATGGGCCATGGCAGCATCGTTTTCCAGGGAACTCCCGACACCTTGCGGGCCGACAGCTATGTCCGCAAAGAGTGGCTGGAGGTCTGACCCCGCAGCCGGCGATTCCGGAGGGCGCAGGCCTGCTGGCGCTGGCGAGGTGCTCACGGCCTTGTGCTGCGGGCCGCATTTTCTCCCATGTGGCTGGCAGATCGTCTTTTGTCCCGGGCGAGACAAACCGGCACAGTCAATGCCGGCAGAACTCTCTACAATGAAAATCGCACGATCGTTCTTTTTATAATTTCCAAGGAACAACAGCATGACCGCTGAATACAAAGTCCACGGCTCCGTTGCCGTGATCACGCTGGCCAATCCTCCCGTCAACGGGCTTGGCCTGTCGACCCGCCAGGGCATCGTGGACGGCCTGGCCCGTGCCAATGACGATGCCGCGGTGACCTCCATCGTCATCACCGGCGCGGGTGCTGCGTTTTCGGGCGGCGCCGACATCAAGGAATTCGGCACCGACAAATCTCTGCAAGAGCCCAACCTGCACTCCGTGATTGCGGCGGTCGAGAATTCGCCCAAGCCCGTGGTGGCCGCGATCCACTCGGTCTGCATGGGCGGCGGGCTGGAGCTGGCCCTGGGCTGCCACTACCGCATTGCAGCCCCCGGCTGCAGCGTGGCCCTGCCCGAAGTCAAGCTCGGCATCCTGCCCGGCGCTGGCGGCACCCAGCGCCTGCCGCGCGTGGTGGGCGTGGAAGCGGCCCTCAACATGATCGTGAGCGGCGAGCCCGTCAAGAGCGAGCTGATCGGCTCCATGCCCGGCCAGAAGCTGTTCGACAAGATGGCCGCCTCGCCCGAGGCACTGGCCGCCGACGCCCTGGCCTTCGCGCAGAGCGTGGCGGATGTGCGCCCACTGCCCCTGGTACGCAACTTGCCGTGCAAGCACCCGCAGGGCGACGCGTACTTCCAGTTCGCGCGCAACATGGTCAAGGGCATGAGCAAGAACTTCCCGGCGCCCGCCAAGTGCGTGGACGCGGTCGAAGCCGCCACCAAGAAGAAATTTGCCGATGGCCTGCTGTTCGAGCGCGAGCTGTTCATCCACCTGATGTGGACGCCCGAGTCGCGCTCGCTGCGCCACCTGTTCCTGGCCGAGCGCGCCGCGAGCAAAATCCCCGATGTACCGTCCGACACCCCCAAGCGCGAGATCCGGGCCGTGGCCGTGATCGGCGCCGGCACCATGGGCGGGGGCATTGCCATGAACTTCCTGAACGCCGGCATCCCCGTGAAGATGCTCGAGATGAAGCAGGAGGCGCTGGACCGTGGCATCGCCACCATCCGCAAGAACTACGAAGCCCAGGTCAAGAAGGGCAAGCTCAAGCAAGACAAGTACGAGCAGCGCATGGCCCTGCTGTCCACCACGCTGCGCTATGACGACCTCCAGGACGCCGACCTCGTGATCGAGGCCGTGTTCGAGGAACTGGGCGTGAAGGAAGCCGTGTTCAAGCAGCTCGACGCCGTGATGAAGCCCGGCGCCATCCTGGCTTCCAACACCTCCACGCTCGACGTCAACAAGATCGCCCATTTCACCAACCGTCCGCAGGACGTGGTGGGCCTGCACTTCTTCAGCCCCGCCAACGTGATGAAGCTGCTCGAAGTGGTGCGCGGCGACGCCACCGCCAAGGACGTGCTGGCCACCGTGATGGCCATGGCCAAGAAGATCAGGAAGACCGCTGTGGTCTCCGGCGTGTGCGATGGTTTCATCGGCAACCGCATGATCGAGCAATACGGCCGCCAGGGCGGCTTCCTGCTCGACGAAGGCTGCACGCCCGAGCAGGTGGACAAGGCGATGGAGAAATTCGGCATGGCCATGGGCCCATTCCGCATGGGCGACCTGGCCGGCAACGACATCGGCTGGGCCATCCGCAAGCGCCGCACCACCGAAAAGCCCGACATGAAGTACAGCAAGACGGCCGACTTGCTGTGCGAGAAGGGCCGCTTCGGCCAGAAGACCGGCGCCGGCTGGTACGACTACGTGCCCGGCAAGCGCGACGCCATCCCGAACGCCGAAGTGGTGAAGATGATCGAAGACCACCGCGCGTCGCTCGGCATTACCCCGCGCAAGATTTCGGACGAGGAAATCGTCCAGCGCCTGGTGTTCAGCCTGGTCAACGAGGCCGCCCACATCCTCGAAGAGGGCATTGCCAACAAGGCCAGTGACATCGACGTGGTCTACATCTTTGGTTACGGTTTCCCGGTGTACCGGGGCGGTCCGCTGAACTACGCCAATGAAGTGGGCCTGTTCAACGTGGTGCAGGCCATGAACCGCTTCGCCAAGAACCCGCTGGACGACGCCGCGTTCTGGAAGCCCGCGCCGCTGCTGGCCAAGCTGGCCGCCGAAGGCAAGACCTTCTAAAAAGCGCGCAGCCACACCATCGAACAAGGAACCAACATGACTTCCGCAGTAATCGTATCGACCGCACGCACCCCCCTGACGAAAAGCTGGAAGGGTGCCTTCAACATGACCCACGGCGCCACCCTGGGTGGCCACGTGATCGAGCACGCTATTTCCAGGGCCGGCATCGAGGCCGCCGAAGTGGACGACGTCATCATGGGCTGCGGCACCCCCGAAGGTGCCAGCGGCGCCAACATCGCCCGCCAGGCCGCCCTGCGCGCCGGCTGCCCCGTCACCGTATCGGGCATGACCATCAACCGCTTCTGCTCGTCGGGCCTGCAGACCATTGCCACCGCCGCCCAGCGCATCATCGCCAACGAAGGCGACATCTACGTGGCCGGCGGCCTGGAAACCATCTCCTGCACCGCGCAGGAAATGAACCTGCACATGCTGCAGGAAACCTGGCTCATGAAGAACAAGCCCGAGGTCTACTGGCCCATGCTGCAAACGGCCGAGCAGGTCGCCAAGCGCTACAACATCAGCCGCCAGGCCATGGACGAATATGGCGCCGCCAGCCAGCAGAAAGCTGCCGCTGCATTGGAGGCGGGCCTGTTCACCGACGAAATCGCACCCATCACCGTGACCATGGGCGTGGCGGACAAGGTCATGGGCCTCACCACCAGGCAGGTGACGGTGAGCGTGGACGAAGGCATCCGCGCCGGCACCACCTACGACGGTATCAAGGACTTGCGCTCGGCCCTGCCGGGCGGCCTGATGTCGGCTGGCAATTCGAGCCAGCTCTCGGACGGCGCCGGTGCCGTGGTCGTCATGCACGAAGACCTGGCCGCGAAGAAGGGCCTCAAGCCCCTGGGCCGTTTCCTGGGCTTTGCGGTGGCCGGTTGCGAACCCGACGAAATGGGCATCGGCCCTGTGTTCGCCATCCCCAAGGTGCTCAAGCGCCTGGGCCTCTCGATGAACGACATCGACCTGTGGGAGCTGAACGAAGCCTTCGCCGTGCAGGTGCTCTACTGCCGCGACAAGCTGGGCATCCCTGCCGACAAGCTCAACGTCAACGGCGGCGCCATCGCCGTGGGCCACCCCTTCGGCATGAGCGGCCAGCGCCTCACGGGCCACGCCCTCATCGAAGGCAAGCGCCGGGCGGCCCGCCGCGTCTGCGTGACCATGTGCATTGGCGGCGGCATGGGTGCCGCGGGCGTGTTTGAAGTGCTGTAACTGGCCACCTGCGCGATCCCTGGGCGATCGTGAACAGGCTCTGCGTGAACCTCTGTGGCGTTGGGCACGACTTTGCCAGCCCCTGTTAACGTTGAGCCGGCACCTTCCTCTTTGGCTGCCCCTGGTATGTGGGAATGAACTGGCGGGGTATCGGCCCCTTGATGCGGCCGCCTTGCTGTGTTTGTTCCCACGCGTGGGCAAGCACGCCGACCGACCTCGATAGACAGAAGAGCCCCCGCGCCAATGGCGCCGGAAAACCAAGCTCAGCGTAGATCACCGCGGTGGCCCCATCGATGTTCATGGGGATTGGCTTGCCTTTGCTCGCGCTCAGCGTTGCTTCAACGGCTCGCCCAATGCGTGCAAACCTGCCGCTCACCTCACCCTTCTTGGCTGCTTCATCGACGAGCTCCAGCAGAGGAGCACTTCTAGGGTCGACAGGGTGAAAGCGATGCCCAAAACCCGAGATGACCTTGCCATGGACTTCCACAAACGCCCGAAGCCCCGCCGCAACTGCGTCATCCTCGCTTGCGCCCGCGTCCATCCGTGCAGCGATGTCTTCATAAAGTTCCACCGCTTGTTCGCCGGCGCCCCCGTGAACATCGCCCAGGACATTGACTGCCGAGGCCATGGCGCTGTTAAGGCCAACGCCACACGTAGCTGCCATTCGTGCAATGGCAATGCTCGGAGCTTGCGGACCATGGTCGACCGCTGACATCAATGCGGACTCCAGCAGGTCGCCCTGGACGCGGGTAGGGAGTTCACCACGCGTCATCAGCCAGATCATCTGCGCCAGGCTGACTCGCTCGCGAATCAAGTCTTCGATGGGGTATCCGCGGTAGCGGATGACGCCGGGCGACATGTCGATGATGCTTGTGCGCCACCAGTCCTCGGTGGCCTTGCGTGCATCGGGTGTCGTGTCCGTCATACTGCCTTCTCCTCTTTCAGTGCCTCAATTTCCAGAGGCGAATAGCCCAGTTCCGCCAGAATTTCGTCAGAGTGCTGCCCCAGCGTCGGTGGCGCTGAGTCGACCCGAGGTGCTTGGCCATTCACCTTGAACCCTGTGCGTACCAGGCGAATGTCGCGACCGACGCCGGGCACATTGTCAAAGCTGCCCACCATGCCGCGTTCAGCCACCTGGGGGTGTTCAAGGGCCTGGCGAACCGAGTAGACAGGGCCTGCAGGCACGCCAGCCTGATTGAAAAGTGTCCACCACTCGTCCGTCGACTTCGTGGCCATGGCTTCCTCCAAGGCTGCCTTGAGTTCGAACCGGTGCTGCAGGCGAGCCTGTCGTTCGCTGAAGCGCGCGTCGGTGATGAGTTCGGATCGTCCCACGACCTGGCACACGGCCTCGAACTGCTCTTGTTTATTGGCGGCGATGTTCAGAAGTCCGTCACCGGTGCGGAAAGTTCCGGACGGGCTGGCGGTCACGTTCTCGTTGCCCATGGGCTTGGGCTCACGACCTGCAATCAGGTGATTCGAGACCGCCCATCCCATGGTCGCCATCACGGCTTCAAGCATCGAGACATCGATGAAGGTTCCGCCGCTGCGCTCCCGGTCCGCCAAGGCTGCAGCGACCGCGAATGCCGCGGTGATCCCCCCAATCGTGTCGGCGACCGGATAACCGACGCGGTATGGCGCGTTCTCCGGCGCACCGGTGATGCTCATGACGCCTGACATGCCCTGGATGATTTGGTCGTACGCCGGCAGGTCGCGAAGCGGTCCATCCTGGCCAAATCCCGAGATGGCGCAGTAGATGAGCTTGGGGTTCTCCTTCAGGAGTTCGTCGTAGCCAAGTCCCAGGCGCTTCATGACGCCAGGGCGGAAGTTCTCGACCACGACGTCGGCCGTGCGCACCAGTTTCCTGAATACGTCTTGTCCGGTCGGGTGCTTGAAGTCGATGGTGATGGAGCGCTTGCCCGGGTTCTGCGCCAGAAACGAGACGCCCATGTAGCGCTTGTTCAGCTCGGGGTCGGCGCCGAGCTGGCGCGCCAGGTCGCCGCCGTTGCGGGTCTCCACCTTGATGACGTCGGCGCCCATGTGGGCCAGCTGGTGGCAGGCGAAGGGTCCCGCCAGCACGTTGGTGAGGTCAAGGACGCGGACGCCGCGAAGCGCATTGGACATGACGCTCTCCTCAGTCGGCCTTGATGCCGGCCTGCTGGATGACGGCGCTCCAGCGCTGGATCTCGCTGTTGACCAGTTGCGTTGCCTGGGCCGGTGTATTCGCCACCACCGTCAGGCCCATCTCGGCAATCTTCTTCCTGGCCTCCGGTTGGGCAAGGGATGCGTTGAACTCCTTGTTCAGCTTGTCCACGACGACTTGCGGCGTTCCGGCCGGGGCGCCGATGCCAATCCAGTAGTCCATGTCCATCTTCGGAATGCCTGCCTCCTTGGCAGACGGCACATCGGGCAGCATGGCGTTGCGCTCGGCCCCGGTCACCATGAGGGCGCGGAGCTTGCCGCTCTTGATGTGCGGAAGCGCGGTGGGCACGGAGGTGATGAGGGCCTGGACCTGGTTGCCCATGAGGTCGGTCAGGACGGCGCCGGCGCCTTTGTAGGGGACATGCACGATGTCGACACCCGTGGTGCTCTTGAAAAGTTCGCCGGCCAGATGTGTGTTGGTGCCGTTGCCGCCAGAGCCATAGTTCAGCTTGCCCGGCTGTGCCTTGGCCAGCGTGATGAACTCCTGCACCGTCTTCGCAGGCACGGCCGGATTGATGACCAGGACATGCGGGACCTTGACCGCCGTGGCAACCTGTGTGAAGGCCTTCTTGGGGTCGAATGGAAGTGTTGGAAGCAGGCCAGCGGCGATGGCGTAGGAGAGCTCGACGGTGAGCAAGGTATTGCCATCGGGGGCAGACCGGGCGGCGGCGCCCCAGCCGACGACGCCGCCGCCACCGGTGCGGTTGTCGACAATCATCGGTGCGCCGACGCCGGGTGCGGCGAACTGCGCGATGACACGCGTCACCAAGTCGGCGCTACCACCAGGCGCGTAGGGAACAATGATGGTGACGGGCTTCTGCGCGAACGCGCAAGCACTGAAGAGGGATGCGGCGCCTGCAAGGACGATGGCTCGGCGCAAGGTGTTGAATGGCATGAAAGTCTCCGGAAGTTGTTGAGAGAGGGGTGCTCAATCGAGCTTCGCGCCCGATTCACGGACAGCGGTACCCCAGCGCGTCTGTTCGCTCTTCATGAAGGTGCCGAGCTCCGCCGGTGAGCCACCGCGTGCAACGCTGCCTTCGTCGCGCAGGCGGGCCATGACCTCCGGTCGCTTCAGTGCCGCGTTCACGGCCTCGTTCACCTTGGTGATGGCTTCAGGTGGCGTGCCGGCCGGAGCAACGAGCGCCTTCCAGTCCTCCACAACGAAACCCTGATAGCCGGACTCGGCGACGGTGGGAACATCGGGAAGCACTTCCATGCGCTTGAGCGAAGTGACGGCGATGGCGCGCAACTTGCCAGCCTTGACCATGGAGACGATGCTGGGCGGGGTGGCGAAGTAGATGTCCGTTTGACCGCCCAACAGGTCGGTGGTGGCGGGGCCGGCGCCCTTGTACGGGACGTGCATGACCTTGATGCCCGCACGGCGGGCGAACATTTCGCCGCCCACATGGCCCACGGTGCCGGTGCCGGCGGAAGCCATCGTCAGCTGCCTGCTCTGGCCCTGGGTTTTCAGCTCTTCCAGGTTCTTGATGGGAGAGTCCGCTCGGACGACCAAGACAAGTGGCTGCGAGGCCAGGAGCACGACCGGCGCAAAGTCCTTCGACGCGTCGAAAGGCATCTTTGTGTACAGCGTCGGATTGATGGCCAGGTTGGCGGTCTGCCCCGTTCCGACGGTGTAGCCGTCCTTCTTGCCTTTAGCGACGGCGTCCATGCCGATGTTCCCGCCCGCGCCCGGCTTGTTGTCGACGACGAAGGTCCACTTGCTGTCCTTCAATGTCACCTCGTTGGCCACCAGGCGCGTGAGCACATCGGTGCCACCGGCTGGCGGGAACGGTACGACAAGCTTGATGGGCTGGCTGGGGTAGGCGCTTTGCGCAGCGGTTGCAACGCTGCAGACGACAAGAGCGACAGATAGGGCCGCGCGGGCGGTGGCGAACTTGGAAATGTTCAAGGAAGTCTCCTGAGGAACTGGGGGCAGGTTCTTAGAATTGGGCGAGGCGATAGACCCGAGTCGCCGTCCCTTGGAAAAGGGCTGCGCGCTCCGGGGCCGTGGCGCGGGACGTCAGTCGCTTGAATGCGTTCCAGCACGTGACGTAGCTGTACGAACCCTTGTCGACTGGGAAATTGCTTTCAAACATGCAGCGCTCTGCCCCGAAGGCCTCGATGCACGGCTCCATCCACGGCTTCCATGCCTCGGCCAACTGCTCAGAACTTGGAGGAAGCTCGCCCTGCTCGATGAACCGCCCCGGGTTTTGAGGAGGCTCCAACCCTTGAGAAGATGGAGCCATGAAAAAGTCAGTGAAGTTCTCCCCCGAGGTCCGCGAACGGGCCGTGCGCATGGTCGAAGAGTCGCGTGCAGATCACCCGTCGCAGTGGTCGGCGATCGAATCGATTGCAGCCAAGATCGGCTGCACGCCGCAAACGCTGCTGACCTGGGTGCGTCAGCACGAGCGCGATACCGGGCAACGCGAGGGGCCGACCACGTCGGAGCTGGCGCGGCTCAAGGAGC
>NZ_AUEX01000037.1:0-31156 GCF_000426205.1 Acidovorax sp. JHL-9 | reverse complement strand
TTGGCTCCTCGACCTGGGCTCGAACCAGGGACCTACGGATTAACAGTCCGGCGCTCTACCGACTGAGCTATCGAGGAACAAGACTTAAATTATATACATAAAAATGTGCATTTCTGCGTGAATGCCGTGCATCAGGCAGAATTCCGAGCAGGCTCAGGTCTGCGCCACAGCCATGCCAGTACGCAGGCCATGCAAATGCTTGCCAGTGCCACGGCCCAGAGGGGTGCTTGGGTGAACGACAGGATGATGCTGCTCAGCCCCATCATCAAGGTGGCGCTCCACTTGGCTCGGCGGCTCACGCAGCCGCCGTTGGCCCAGTTGCGCAACATGGGGCCAAACAGGCGATGATGCCAAAGCCATCGATACAGTGCTGGCGAACAGCGGGCTGCGGCCCAGGCGGCCATGAGGATGAAAACGGTGGTTGGCAGCCCAGGCACAAATACACCTACCAGACCCAGAATCAGACACAGGACCGCAAAAACCTTCAGCAGCCAGCGCAACGGTAGCGGTAGCTCCTTGGGCGTCCGGGTGTCGGGAGGATCGTCGGTGGGTGAGGCCATTGAATGCAATTGTGCATGGGGGCAATGGCCTTGCGCGCGCGTTATGCTCAACCAACCCATCATGCACGCCTTGAACTGCTGCTGTCATGACCATTCATACCATCTTGAAAATGGGCGATCCACGCTTGTTGCGCATCGCTCAGCCTGTCCTTGAATTTGATACCGATGCGCTGCATCTGTTGGTGCGCGATATGTTCGAAACCATGCGATCCGTCAACGGTGCGGGTTTGGCCGCCCCTCAGATCGGTGTGGATCTGCAGGTCGTGATTTTTGGCTCTGCCAACCCCAATCCCCGTTACCCTGATCGGCCGCTGGTGCCGTCCACGGTGCTTGTCAATCCGGTGATCGACCCGGTGGGCGATGCGGAAGATGAAGACTGGGAGGGGTGCCTGTCGGTGCCAGGATTGCGTGGCAAAGTGCCGCGCTGGTCGCGCATTCGCTATAGCGGGTTTGACCCCTATGGCGACCCGATCAACCGGACGGTAGAAGGGTTTCATGCCCGCGTGGTGCAGCACGAATGCGATCACCTGGTGGGCAAGTTGTATCCCATGCGGGTGCGTGATTTTGCGCAGTTTGGATATACCGAGGTGCTGTTTCCAGAGATGGGCGCGGAGCAGGATGAATAGGTGCCGAAAGGTGGGGCGTTGTTTGCGGTGGATGACGGCTTCACCTCACTGCTGATCATCCTGATGGGTTGGCCTTGCAGGTGTATGCCCTGCCTGACGGAGGCGGTCGCTGGCGTGCCATTCGCATTGAGCCAGCGAATGCGAGCGCTCCGTTGGTCATGTCGGGCACCATTCAATACTTGGACGTTGCATCCAAGACATTCCATTTGGGAGTGCTTCAAGCGCAGGGCATCCGGTTTGAATGAATTGCGACAGCCCCACCAAGGGTAGCGGCAGCTGCAGAATGCGCGGGAGCAATACTTCCGCTTGCCATCCAGGAAAGACTCCGTGCAATGGGGCAACAATTCTGATGCTTGTTCATGCCACCGCATCAATTCAGTGGGCGCCATCAAAGTCGAGCATGAATGGCCAAGAATCTCCGTCGGGCCATCAAAAACCGCTCAGAGTTAACTGAGCGGCTTAAGCCTTCCAGACCCGTTTTGAATCGGGTTTTCGAGATGATCAGCTGCGACGGCGTACAAAGTACGCACCCAGCAAGCCCAAGCCAAGAAGTGCCAGCGTAGCCGGCTCGGGTACTGTGCTGCCGGGTGCGCCGATCACGAAAAGGTTTTCGGTGCCATCGTTTGCATTGTTGAAGACGAAGTGGAACTGGACTGTATCGGTTGCAGAGAATGAGGAGAAGTTGCCGAGCAGGTAGTCCGCGTAGCCATTTCCGTTGTTGCCCGCTGGCACATTGTTCGTAGCGGTTGTAGAAAATGTATCTACGATGCTGTTGTTCAAGAGCATGTAGAACGCTGTCAGCGTTTGTGCGGGCTGGCCGCTAGCCTGATTGATATCAAGACCAATCAGAAGGGCGTTGCCGGCCCCAATGATGTTCAGAAGTGTCTGGCCGCTGTAAATAGGTGAAAAAGCATCGTAGCCATTCACGCTGCCGCCTGTGGGCAAGGCCGTTGAAGCAAAACCTCCGTTGGTGCAGGAGGGGTTGCTGAAGATGCATGGGCTTTGAACGGTCTGTTGGTAAATATTGCCATCGACGGGGGTCAACGTGACAACGTTGGCAGAAGCGCCTCCACCAAACGCAAGGCCTGCCAAACCGAGCGTCAGCGCACAAATTTTGGTGTTCATGATCTATTACTCCTGATTCTCGTACGAAGGCACGAGTCGCCATGGGTTGAGCAAAATGTGTGCCTGTTGGTTTTTTCATATGCCCATCAACAACTTGCGGCGCTGACGTGGTTGCATCTTCCGTGTATCGTAAAAAAATCCGACACGCATTGTGATCCGGCGGTGAATCGTGTGCTGTCGCACATTCGCTCGCATGTTGTCACGTTTGTTGCACCGCTAAAGGCTTTGTCCTACAGGTTCGGGGTTTTGGGGCATTTACTCTCTTGATGTGAAAAATTCACATCCATGTGCGCTGTTCCGGCAGCGCGCCAACCCGAGAGGTCCAACATGAAATTGCTCCGAAATCTGAAATTCGCTGCGGGTGCCGTCCTGCTTGCCGGCCTGGCTGCCTGCGGGGGTGGTGGCGGTGACAACACCGCCGGCAGCGGCACGCTGCGCCTGGCGTTGACCGATGCGCCTAGCTGTGGCTATGACACCGTTAACGTGACGGTCTCGAAAATTCGTGTCCACCAGAGCAGCAGCGCCGGTGACGCTGATGCCGGCTGGTCCGAGATCGTGCTGGACCCCGCCCGTCGGGTGGATCTGCTCAGTCTCACCAATGGAGTGCTGATGGAGCTGGGGCAGATTCCCCTGCCTGTGGGCAAGTACACCCAGATGCGCCTGGTGCTGGCTGACAACAGCACTGCCCAACCGCTGGCCAATTCGGTGAGGCCCACCGGGGAAAGTGAGGTGGCGCTCAAGACCCCCAGCGGCCAGCAGTCGGGTGTCAAGACCAACATCAATATCGATATCGCCGAGAACAAGATGGCCGATTTCGTGCTGGACTTCGATGCCTGCAAGTCGGTGGTTCGGGCCGGCGGTTCGGGCCAGTACCTGCTCAAGCCGGTGGTGACGGTCATTCCACGCTATGTGTCGGGTGTGCAGGGGTATGTCGACCCAGCACTGGGCGCTGGCACTACGCGGGTGTCGCTGCAGCTCCCCAATGGCACCATCGTGAAGGCGACCGTGCCTGACAGCACCGGCAAGTTCCTGCTGCAACCGGTGGCCCCGGGCAACTACACCCTGGTCATGGCGGCTTCCGGCCGTACCTCCGCCGTGGTGACGGGTGTGCCTGTGGTGGCGGAGACCGTGACCCCGGTGGCCAGTGCGGCATCGCCCATCGCCCTGGCTGCATCGGCCAGCGCCAGCGCAACCGGTACTGCACCAGCGGATACCCTGGTGCGCGCCCTGCAGTCGCTGGCGGGTATCGCCGTGGAAATCGACGGGCAGTATGTGGACAGCGTCACAGGTGCCTATGCCTTCTCGCTGCCGGTCAATGCACCGCTCGTTGCCGCTTATGCCGTAGCGCCCGCGCCGCTGGTATTTGCTCCCAACACGCAGGCGGCCGCCCGGTATACCCTGCGCGCCAGCCGACTTGGCTTCGCCGACAAGGACGCCGTGCTGCCCGTACTCGCCGCCGGAAGCAGCACTACCACCAACTTCACCTTCCCGTGAAGGGGCAGGGCGCCCGGGGCATAAGGCATTTCACGCCGAAATGAAACCTGGCGCCTGCCAGTCAAGCGTTGTGAGCTATTGGACTGGTAAGCAATCATTGGGGCCGCCATGTGCGGCCCCTTTTTGTTGAGGGTCTGCGCGGTCACCTGCGCTGGCAAGACTTCGACAGTTCCGAACTGGAGACGCAGATGAGGCCACTGGCAGGTGAGTGTTGTCGGGGCTTTCTCGATGTCCGGGAACTTCCCGTCAAAATCGTCTTGCATCGAACGAAAAAAGCCCCTGACTCTTGCGAATCAGGGGCTTTCATTTGGTGCCGGAGAGATGAATCGAACACCCGACCTTCTCATTACGAATGAGCTGCTCTACCGACTGAGCTACACCGGCGTAAGCCTGCGATTATAGCGTGGAATGGTAGCTTGTCACCCGTTCGACCTCATTTTTTGAGCCCAGAATCACACTGACGCGTTCGTGCAACTGGGTGGGCTGGATGTCGAGGATGCGCTGTTTGCCGTTGGTCGCGGCGCCGCCGGCCTGCTCGATGAGCCAGCCCATGGGGTTGGCCTCGTACATCAGGCGCAGCTTGCCGGGCTTGTTGGGTTCGCGCTTGTCCCAGGGGTACATGAAGATGCCGCCGCGGGTCATGATGCGGTGCACGTCGGCCACCATGCTGGCGATCCAGCGCATGTTGAAGTCCTTGCCGCGCGGGCCTTCCTTGCCCTGCAGGCATTCGTCGATGTAGCGCTTGACCGGTTCGTCCCAGTGGCGCATGTTGCTCATGTTGATGGCGAATTCCTTGGTGTCCTCGGGAATGCGCACATTTTCTTGCGTCAGCACGAACGAGCCCTGCTCGCGGTCGAGCGTGAACATGGCCACACCGTCGCCCACGGTGAGCACCAGCGTGGTTTGCGGGCCATAGACGCAATAGCCGGCGGCCACCTGCTGGCTGCCCTTTTGCAGGAAATCGCCTTCGTCCACGCCGCGGTCATCCTCGGGCATCTTGAGCACGCTGAAGATGGTGCCGATGCTCACGTTGACGTCAATGTTGCTGGAGCCGTCGAGGGGGTCGAACAGCAGCAGGTATTCGCCCTTGGGATAGCGGTTGGGCACCACGTAGATGCCGTCCATTTCCTCGCTGGCCATGCCGGCGAGGTGGCCGCCCCATTCATTGGCCTCGATCAGCACCTCGTTGGCGATGATGTCGAGCTTTTTCTGCACTTCGCCCTGCACGTTCTCACTGCCGGCACTGCCGAGCACGCCCCCGAGGGCGCCCTTGTTGACGGCGTGGCTGATGCTCTTGCAGGCGCGTGCGACCACTTCGAGCAGCAGGCGCAACTGACCGGGAATGAGGCCGTCCACGCGCTGTTGTTCGACGAGGTAGCGGGTCAGGCTGACTTTGTTTGCCATGGATATCTCCTTAATCGGCCAGTGCGCGGGTGACGACCTCGCGCACATCGTTGCTCAGGTCGGGGCGTGCGGCCACGCGGGCGATGGCCTCGCGGGCGCCACTGCGCCAGGGTTCGGCCAGTTTCTTCCAGCGGTCCAGGGCGCGGGCCAGGCGGGCGGCTACCTGTGGGTTGAGGGCGTCGAGCTCGATCACGCGGTCGCTCCAGAACACGTAGCCTGCTGCGTCCGCACGGTGAAACGCGCCCGGGTTGGCACTGCAGTAGCTGAAGATCACGCTCCGCGCGCGGTTGGGGTTCTTGAGGCTGAAGTCTGGATGTTGCAGGAGCTGGCGCACGGTGGGCAGTACATTGCCAGCGCGGTCGGGCGCGCCCGCCTGCAGGGCAAACCACTTGTCGATGACCAGCGGCTCGTCCTTGAACAGCGTGTGAAAGCGCGCCAGGGCGGGGGCGGCCAGCTCGCTGCCGCTGGCCACCAACGCGGTCAGGGCGTTGAAGCGGTCGGTCATGTTGGCCGCCACCTTGAAGCGCTGATACGCCTTGCCGGGCCAGGCCACATCGCCCGTACGCTGGGCCGCGATGCACAGCATGTGCAGCGCCAGACCGCTGAGCGCGCGGCGGCCGGACGAAACCGGGTCGGGGCGGTAGCCGCCGGTGTCCTGGTGCTGCTCCCAGACCCAGGCCCAGTCGGGCTGCAGCGACAGGGCCAGCTGCTCGCGCATGGCTTCGCGCACGGCGTGGATGCGCTGGGGATCGACCACGTCGAGCTGCTCGGCGATGTAGGTCTCGGACGGCAGCGTAAGGACCAGTTCCTTGAAGGCCGCGTCCAGTGCCGGATTGCGCAGCACGGAGCGCATGGCCTCGACAAACTCTGGCGAGAGAATATTGCGGTCGAAACGGCCGTGGGCACCCGTCTGCTGTTCGCTATCAGCTATTGCATGGATAGCGGTGCGCAGTGCCAGGCGCTGGCCTGCCTCCCAGCGGTTGAACGCGTCAGCGTCATGGGCCAGCAGCGTGAGCAACTGGGCATCGGTGTACTCGATGTCCAGTACCACGGGGGCGCTGAAACCGCGCAGCACCGAAGGCACGGGCTCGGCATCCAGGTTCGTGAAGGTCAACGTCTGCGAGGCTTCGGTCAGCACCACCACGCGGGAGGTGGTGACCGCACCGGCTTCGTTCGCCAGTTGCAAGGGCAGGGCGGCGCCTGTGGCCGCGTCGATCAGGCCCAGCTCCACCGGGATGACGAAAGGCTGCTTCTCACTTTGGCCGGGCGTGGGCGCGCAGCTCTGCGACAGCGTGAGCGCATAGCTGCGCGTGGCGGCGTCGTAGTGGCCGGTGGCGCGCACGCGGGGCGTGCCGGCCTGGCTGTACCAGCGCTTGAACTGCGGCAGGTGCTGCGCCAGCGGGCTGAGCGGGTTGGCATCGGCAATCGCCTGCACGAAGTCGTCGCAGGTCACGGCCTGGCCATCGTGGCGCTCGAAGTACAGCTTCATGCCCTTGGCAAAACCTTCGCGGCCCACCAGGTTGTGCTGCATGCGCACTACCTCGGCACCCTTTTCGTAGATGGTGACGGTGTAGAAGTTGTTGATCTCGATGTAGCTGTCGGGCCGCACGGGATGGGCCATGGGGCCTGCGTCTTCGGGGAACTGCGCCGTGCGCAGCACGCGCACGTCCTCGATGCGCTTGACGGCGCGGGCCGAGGGGCTGCCCGCCAGGTCCTGGCTGAACTCCTGGTCGCGGAAGACCGTGAGGCCTTCCTTCAGCGATAGCTGGAACCAGTCGCGGCAGGTGACGCGGTTGCCCGTCCAGTTGTGGAAATACTCGTGGCCCACCACGCTTTCGATGTTGGCGAAGTCGGTATCGGTGGCGGTGGCCTCACTGGCCAGAACATACTTGGTGTTGAAGATGTTCAGGCCCTTGTTTTCCATGGCGCCCATGTTGAAGTCGCTGGTGGCGACGATCATGAAGCGTTCCAGATCCAGCGGCAGGCCGAAGCGGGCTTCGTCCCAGGCCACGCTGTGCATCAGCGCGTTCATGGCGTGCTCGGTCTTGCCCAGGTCGCCGGGGCGCACATACACCTGCAGCAGGTGGTCGTTGCCCGAGCGGCTCCTGATCTTTTGCTCGCGTGCCACCAGCTTGCCGGCCACCAGGGCGAACAGGTAGCAGGGCTTCTTGTGCGGATCGACCCACTTGGCGAAGTGGCGGCCGTCTTCGAGCGCGCCGCTGTCCACCAGGTTGCCGTTGGAGAGCAGCACCGGGTACTGGGCCTTGTCGGCGCGCAGCGTGACGGCGTAGCTGGCCATCACGTCCGGCCGGTCGAGGAAGTAGGTGATGAGGCGAAAACCCTCGGCCTCGCACTGCGTGAAGAACGTGCCCTGGCTCACATACAGGCCCATGAGCTGTGTGTTCTTGGCCGGGGCGCAGGTGGTGAAGATCTCCAGGTCGAAGGGCTCGGTGCCTTCGGGCAGGTTCTCCAGCACCAGCTGGTTGCCGTCCATCTTGAACGAGGTGCCGCCGCCGTTGACCATGACGCGCGCCAGGTTCAGCGCTTCGCCGTCCAGGCGCAGCGGCTGTGCCGCCACGTCGGGGTTGCGGCGCAGGCGCATCTTGTTGAGCACGCGGGTCTTGGCGGGGTCCAGGTCGAACGTCAGGTCGACGGTGTCGATCCACCAGGCCGGGGCCTGGTAGTCGGCGCGGTGGATGGCGGGCGCCTGGCCCTGGCCGTCACGCAGTTGCAACATGGTTTTCCTTAAACGCCCTGCTTGAGGGAGGCTTCGATGAATGCGTCGAGATCGCCGTCCAGCACCTTCTGGGTGGCCGAAATTTCGACGCCGGTGCGCAGGTCCTTGATGCGGCTGTTGTCCAGCACGTAGCTGCGGATCTGGTGACCCCAGCCCACGTCGGTCTTGGTGTCTTCGAGCTTTTGCTGCTCTTCCTGGCGCTTGCGCATCTCGTGGTCATACAGCCGGCTGCGCAGGCGCTGCCAGGCGATGTCGCGGTTGCCGTGCTGGCTGCGGCCGTCCTGGCATTGCACCACGATGCCCGTGGGGATGTGGGTCAGGCGCACGGCCGAGTCGGTCTTGTTGATGTGCTGGCCGCCCGCGCCGGAGGCACGGTAGGTGTCGGTGCGCACGTCGGCCGGGTTGATGTCGATCTGGATCGAGTCATCGATCTCGGGATAGACGAACAGGCTGGCAAAGCTGGTGTGGCGGCCGCCCGAGCTGTCGAACGGGCTCTTGCGCACCAGGCGGTGCACGCCGGTTTCGGTGCGCAGCAGGCCATAGGCGTATTCGCCCTCGACCTTGATCGTGGCGCTCTTGATGCCGGCCACGTCGCCAGGGGTTTCTTCTTCGACCGTGGTCTTGAAACCCTTGCGCTCGGCATACTTGAGGTACTGGCGCAGCAGCATGCTGGCCCAGTCGCAGGCCTCGGTGCCGCCGGCGCCAGCCTGGATGTCCACAAAGCAGTTGAGCGGATCGGCCTCGTTGCTGAACATGCGGCGGAATTCGAGCTGCTCGATCTCGGGCTGGAGCTTGGCGGTTTCGGCCTCAATGGTCATCAGGCCGGCCTCGTCGCCTTCTTCCTTGCTCATCTCGTACAGCTCGGCGTTGTCGGCCAGCTCACGCGTGAGCTTGTCGAGCGTGAGCACCACGCCGTCGAGCGATTTCTTTTCCTTGCCCAGCTCCTGGGCCTTCTTGGGATCGTTCCAGACCGTGGGGTCTTCCAGCGATGCGTTTACCGTGCGCAGACGTTCGAATTTGGCATCGAAGTCAAAGATACCTCCGTAACTCTTGCGTGCGCACGGCCAGGTCGGAGAGGGTGTTGCCAATGAGGTTGATACGTTCTGCGTCCATGGTCTTGTCCTGGGTGTCTTGTGGAATAACCCGCGATTTTCTCATGGGACGCGATCTCTGGCGCCCAATGCCCCCCGACCGGCCCGGCGCCTGCCGCTGTCACCCGAATGCCACCCCGAAAATTTCAGAATGGACAGCTGCTTGCGGTGGATGCATCAGCGCTTGCAAGCATTTTCTTTATGAGTCACCCACGAACTGCTCGATCAGCGCCGCCACGGCCTGGGGCTGGTCGTGGTGCAGCATGTGGCCGGCGTCCGGCACCACGGCAATGCGGCAGTCGCGCACATGGGTCAGGCGCTGGTGGTATTCGTCCAGGCTGTATCGGCCCTTCCACCACTGGCCCAGGCTGTCGCCTGCTGCCTCCACGGCCAGCGTGGGCGCGCTGATGGCTTCGTACAGCGCCAGCACTTCGTCCAGGCGAAACAGTTGCGCGTTGATGATTTTGTGCGCTGCGTCGCCCAGGATTTCCCACTGGCCCAGGGCGTTGGGGCGGGCCCAGTGCCGCGCCAGCCAGTCGGCCTTGTCCCGCGACAGGCGCGGGTTGGTCTTCATGAGGCGCTGCGCCACGCCGGCCGCGCTGTCGTAGGTGTTCAGTGCCATTTCGCCGCGCCGCAGGGCCTTGAGTTCGTCCATCCACTGCGCATAGCGCCCGGGCGCCTTGGCGGGTTTGTTCGCGGGCATGCCGAAGCCTTCGAGGTTGACCAGGCGGCGGATGCGCGCGGGCCGGACTCCGGCATAGAACATGGCGACGTTGCCGCCCATGCTGTGGCCCACCAGGTCCACCGGGGTGCCGGGTGCGTAGTGGTCGAGCAACTGGTCCAGGTCGGCCAGGTAGTCGGGGAAGAAGTAGTGGTCGGTGGGCACGGGCGGCGCCGTGAGGCCAAAGCCCCGCCAGTCGGGCGCGATGATGCGGCGGCTGCGCAGGAAGTCTTCGCCGAAGGCATCGACGACGAACTGGTAGGACGCGGCCACGTCCATCCAGCCATGCACCAGCACCAGCGGCGGCAGGGCCGAGGTCTCGGGCCCCCACAGGCGCACGTGGTAGTTCAGCTGGCGGATGGCAACGAACTCGCTGCGCGAGGTCTGGCGGGTGACATACATGGCGTCGATGTTACCCAGTGGCCGCGGAGCCCATGTCAATCGCGGGACAGCGGGCCCTGCTGCCTGGCGATGAAGCCATCAATGCGCCGGGGCTGCTGCGAACATGCCGGCCAGGCGCTGGCTGACGATGTGTTCCGCCTCGTTCATGATGCGGTCCATCAGCTCCCGTACCGTGGGAATGTCGTGGATCAGGCCCGCGACCATGCCGCAGGACCATGCGCCGGCGTCCAGCTCGCCGTTCTGCATCACCTTGGGATAGACGCCGCCCACCTCGGACACGATGTCGGCAAACGTGATGGCTGCGCCCAGCTGGCGCTCCTTTTCCAGCAGCCGCTCGACCCCTTTGTTGACCAGGACCCGCTCCGTGTTGCGCAGCGGCCGCATCACCAGGCGGGTGTCCAGCTCCGTCGCGGCCAGAATGGCCTGCTTGACGTTCTCATGAACCGTCGCCTCCTGGGTGGCGATGAAGCGTGTGCCCATGTTGATGCCGTCTGCGCCAAGGGCCAACGCGGCCACCAGAGACCGTGCGTCTGCCATGCCTCCCGACGCGATGAAGGGCACCCTGAGCGCTTCGGCCGCACGGGGCAGCAAAATGAAATTGGGCACATCGTCCTCGCCCGGATGGCCGCCGCACTCGAAGCCATCCACACTGACGGCATCGCAGCCAATGTTCTGTGCCTTCAATGCATGTCGCACGGCGGTGCACTTGTGGATGACCTTGATGCCCGCTTCCTTCAGCAGGGGCATCCACTGCTGCGGGTTGTTCCCGGCCGTCTCGACGATTTTCACGCCACCATCGATGATGGCTTGGATGTAGCCGGCATAGTCGGGCGGTGTGCGCACGGGCAGGAAGGTCAGGTTGACGCCGAACGGCTTGTCCGTCATCGACCGGCACCGCGCGATCTCGGCCGCGAGCGCGGCGGGCGTGGGCTGGGTCAGCGCGGTGATGATGCCCAGTCCGCCGGCATTGGACACGGCGGACGACAATTCGGCGAGGCCGACGAAATGCATGCCCCCCTGGATGATGGGGCGTTCAATACCCAAAAGCTCGGTGATACGGGTGCGCATGCGGGTCTCCTGGAGGAATGCGGTGGGAAGAGGGCCGGGTGGCGTGGCTGGTCCGGAAACTCCGATTGTCGCGTCGAATGGCATCGATGGAATGCCTCGGCAGGCATTCAAAAACTGCAATGCAGAACATTTGAAGATAAAAATACCTCGAAATTACAGATTTGTTCTGCGTGGTGGCATGATCTGTGCCCAAAAGGGGGCACATCGTGACATTGGTGGAAAAGCCAGCAGGGGGATCGCCTCGCCGATCGGGCCCGTCCAAGGAAGACCGCCACTTCGTGACGGCGCTTGCGCGGGGCCTGGAGGTCTTGCACGCGTTCAAGTCGGGGGAGGAGAGGCTCGGAAACCATGAGCTTGCCGAGCGGTGCAGCCTGCCCAAATCCACCATCACGCGGCTGACCTACACGCTGACCAAGCTGGGCTACCTGCACCACATCGCCGAGTCGGGGCGGTACCGGCTGGGCCTCATGGCGCTGACGCTGGGGGGCACGACCCTGTCACGCCTGGACGTCAAGGAGGTGAGCAACCCCTTTTTGCAGCAGCTTGCCAACGAGACGGACACCATGGTGGCGCTGGCGACCCGCGACGATCTGTCCATGTTCTACATCGAGAGCTGCCGCAGCGAGACGGCCATCCTCACGCTGATGCTGGGCATCGGCTCGCACATTCCGCTGGGCACCACGGCCGCCGGGCGTGGCTACCTGGCCGGTGCGCCAGAGGGGGCGCGCCAGACGCTGGAGGCGCGGCTCCAGGCCATCGACCCGGTGGGCTGGCCGAGGGTCGAAAAGGGCATTCGCCAGGCGATGGCCGATCTTGCCGAGTTCGGCTGCGTGCGTTCCTTTGGCGATTGGCGGCGCGAAATCCATGGCATCGCGGTGCCCGTGCGCCTGGGTTCGGGCCTGCCCCTGATGGTGGTGAATGCCGCCGCCGCGGCCTCGTCGATTTCGGCCGAAACTTTCATGGATGAAGTCCGGCCGCGACTGATTGCCACGGTGCGCGGCATCGAGGCCCAGTACCACGCCAAAAGCTGACACCGGCATGGGACTTGGCTGGTGGTTGCAGGGGGAATCGGGTGGTGCTCAGCGGCCCGTGGCCTGCAGGATGGCTTCTTCCATGTCGTGCAGCCGGTCCTTGCCGAAGTACATCTCCGGGCCCATGAAGAACGTGGGGCTGCCAAAGGCGCCGCGCGCATGGGCCTGCTGGGTGTTCGCCAGCAGGCGCTCCTTGACGCCGGGCTCGTGGCTGGTGGCCAGGATGGCCTGGGAGTCCAGTCCGGCGGCGTCGAGTTCGGCCGCAATGACCTGTGGGTCCGCCATGTTGCATCCGCGCTCCCACATGCTGGCGTACACCGTGTCCACATAGCGGTCGAAGCAGTGGAGCTTCTGCGCGGCCACGGCCCCGCGCATGATGTGCAGCGTGTTGACGGGGAAGTGGGGGTTGCGCTGGAAGGCCGTCAGGCCGTGCTTGTGTATGAAGCGCTGCATTTCCAGGCGCTCGTAGGCGAGCTTGTGGGGGATGTGCGCGTAGGCCTCGACCGGTGAGCGGTTGTTGGCGAGCTTGAACAGTCCGCCGAGCAGGATGGGGACGTACTCGAACCGTGCACCGGTCTTTGCCGCCATCTGCGGGATGACCTTGTGGCACAGGTAGGCGTTGGGGCTGCCGAAGTCGAACAGGAACTCGACGGTGGTGGGGGTCATGGTGTCTCCTTACAATGATCAAAATTGCCGGGGCCGATCCCTGCCGGGTCCGTCACCATGGCTCCATCCAGGGGCGAATCTCGGTTTCATGCGTCCAGGCGTCGCGCGGCTGCATGTGGATCTGCCAGTAGAGGTCGGCGATGTGATCCGGGTTGACGATGCCCCCCTGGTCCTTGGTGGCGTAGCGCTCGGGGAAATTCGAGCGGATGAACTCCGTGTCGATGGCGCCATCCACGACCGGATGGGCCACATGGATGCCCTTGGGCCACAACTCGCGCGCCATGCTCTGCGCCAGTGCCCGGAGCGCGTGCTTGGCGCCGGCGAAGGCCGCGAACCCGTCGCGGCCGCGCAGGCTTGCCGTGGCGCCGGTGAAGATGATGGTTCCCCGGCCGCGCGGCAGCATGACCTTGGCCGCTTCGCGCCCCATCAGGAAACCGCCGAAGCACGCCATCTCCCAGACCTTGAAGTAAACGCGGGCCGTGGTCTCGGTGATGCCGTAGCGCACGTTGGCGCCGATGTTGAAGATGGCGGCTTCGATCGGGGCGAACTCGGCCTCGATTTTCTGTACCAGCGCCACCATTTCTTCTTCCTTGCGGGCGTCGCTGCCGAAGCCGTAGGCTTCGCCGCCCTCGCTGCGGATCTGCTCCAGCAGCGGAGCGAGCTTGTCTTCGCTGCGGCGGGTCACGCAGGCGACGTAGCCTTCGCGTGCAAATCGCCGTGCGATGGCACTGCCGGTGGCGTCGCCGGCGCCGATGATCAGAACAGCCTTTTTGCCTTCCATGGGATCTCCTGGGGTTTCGAATGGGGTGATGCGGCTTCAGGCGTGCGATGCACGGCCTTGCTCTGCCATCTGCCGGAGCACGTTCTTGAGCAGCTTGCCGGTGGGCGCCGCAGGCAATTGCGCCATGACGTGGATCTCTGCGGGCTGTTTGTAGGGCGACAGCTGCCCGCGCAGGTGGTGCCGCAGGGCCTGTTCGTCGATGGGGTGGTGGGCCGGTACCTCGACGTAGGCGATGACCTCCTCGTTGTGGCCCACGGTGCGCCCGACGACGGCAGACTGCACCACACCCGGAAAGGCGTTGATGGCCTGTTCGACCTCCAGCGGATAGACGTTGAAGCCGGAGCGGATGATCAGCTCCTTGGTGCGTCCGGCGATGTGCAGCGCACCGTCATCTCCCTGGCGTGCCATGTCGCCGGTGTTGAACCAGCCCTCGGCGTTGATCACCTGGCGCGTGAGTTCGTCCTGGCGGTAGTAGCCTTGCATCACATTGGGCCCCCGCACCCACAGTTCGCCGACCTCGCCCGGCGGCACGCTGACGCCCTGGGCATCCACGATGCGTGCCTCCATCCCGGGAATCGGCAGACCCACTGCGCAGTCGGTGCGCGGGGCCTCGGGCCGCACCTGGGCGATGGTCGGACCGGTTTCGGTCAGGCCGTAGCCGTTGAGCAGCGGCAATCGAAGCTGCGTCTCCACCGCCGCCTTCAGTGCGGGTGTGAGGGGCGATCCGGCAACGCTGATCACGCGCAGCTTGGGCGCCTGCAGGAGGTGTCCCGGGTCACGCAGCCAGTCGAGCAGGCGGGCATACATGGCGGGCACCCCGGTGAAGGACGTGATGCCCTGGCGCAGCGCGGCGGCAAGAAGTTCCGGCGAGAAGCGGGGTTCGAGCACCACCGAGGCGCCGGCAGCCAGGCTGCCCAGCAACTGGGTGGACAGGCCCACGACATGCGCCATGGGCAGGACGCCATAGATCACGTCGCCCGGCCCGACGCGCCGCAGGTTCGTGCCTGCCACGAAGGCGAGATTGGCGTGTGTGAGCATGACTCCCTTGGGGGCGCCCGAGGTGCCGGAGGTATAGATCAACGCGGCCACCTGTTCGGTCGCGGCGGCATGGCAGGGCTCCGGGACGGCGGCCTGGTTCAGCGGCCCCAGGTGCAGAGTCCCCATGCCAGGCCATTGGCAGGCTTGCGCGCCGTGGCGCTGGGCATGCTGCAGCGCTTCGGGGGAGACCTGGGTGGTGTAGATGACGCGCCGGGGCATGGCGTGCGCGATGATGCCGTCGATCTCGCGCGGGCTCAGGCGGCCATTGACGATGCACACCCAGGCGTCCAGGCGGCTGAGCGCAAAGGCGATCACACCCGCTGCAGCGCAGTTTTCGCCGACGATCAGCACCCGGTCGCCGGCAAGCACGCCCCAGTCGCCCAGCTGCGCGGCAGCGTCCATGCTGGCCTGCTGCAATTGGGCGAAGGTGTAGGTGTGGTGTGCATCGGCCAGCGCGGGCCGGTGGGGCTGGTGCGCGACCCATGGGTCCAGCAGGGCATGGAACCGGGCAGGCCCGGCAGAGGTGGAGGTGCGCATGAAAACCTGGGTGCTGGTGAACGATGCAGGCCAGTCTATTGCGATATGCAGTCTTGCGTGCCCGCAAAACACGGCCTGAGCGCAAACGAAAACTGCAGTGCAGTTCAAGTGCGATGCGCCGTGGCCTGCCGGACGCAGGGGGCACGGTCCCCGTACACTCCTGCCTTGCTTATTTACGGGAGCCTGCATGAAAACCATCCAGCTCGGTCAGACCGGCCTGCATGTCACCCCCATCTGCCTGGGCACCATGACCTTCGGCGAGCAGGTGGGCGAGAGCGACGCCCACGCCATTCTCGACCGCTCGCTGGCGCGCGGGGTCAATTTCATCGACACCGCCGAGATGTATGCCGTGCCGGCCCGGGCGCCCACGTTTGGCGCCACCGAAACCATCATCGGCCGCTGGTTTGCCAAGAACCCCGGGGCGCGCCAGAAGCTGGTGCTGGCCAGCAAGGTGGCCGGCCCCTCGCGCGGCATGCCCTGGATTCGCGAAGGCAAAGGCATGACGGCCGCCGACATCGTGGCTTCGTGCGAGGGCAGCCTGCGCCGCCTGCAGACCGATGTGATCGACCTCTACCAGATCCACTGGCCCGAGCGCCATGTGCCGGCCTTTGGCACCAAGTACTACGACCCGGCCAAGGAAACCGCGCAGACGCCCATCCACGAGCAGCTGCAGGCACTGGCTGGGCTGGTCAAGGCCGGCAAGGTGCGCCATGTGGGCCTGTCGAACGAAACGCCCTATGGCGTGCACGAGTTCGTGCGCCTGGCCGAGGCGCATGGCCTGCCGCGCGTGGCGACGGTGCAGAACCCGTATTGCCTGATCAACCGCAGCTACGACAACGCCCTCGACGAAACCTGCCACCGCCTGAACGTGTCGCTGCTGGCCTATTCGCCGCTGGGCTTTGGCCTGCTGACGGGCAAATACGACGCCAGTGGCATCGAAGGGCCCAACGCACCCCAGGGCGCCCGCATTGCCAGCTATGAGTCGGTGCGCAGGCAGCGCTGGGGCCGCCCCGAGGCGCTGGCCGCCGCGCGCCGCTACAACCAGCTTGCGCGCGAGCATGGCCTCACACCCACGCAGCTGGCGCTGGCCTTCTGCTACGGCAACTGGCGCGTGGCCAGCACCATCATCGGCGTGACCTCGCTGGCACAGCTCGACGAAGACCTGGCCGCCTGGGACACCGCGCTCTCGCCCGAGCTGCTGGCGGCCATCGACCAGATCCGCTGGCAGGTGGGTGATCCTGCCATTTGAGATGAAACAGGCTTTTAACGCTTTCCGAGTGAGCGCTACCAGCTATTATTTTTGAAGCAACCATGGCCAAAAAGGACAGCAAGGGCGTGCATGTGAGCGAGACCCCCGCGACGCAGATGCTCAAGGCGCACCAGGTGGAATTCACCGAGCACCCTTATGACTATGTGGAGCATGGCGGCACCGCGCACAGCGCGGCCAGCCTGGGGCTGCATGAGCACACCGTGGTCAAGACGCTGGTGATGCAGGACCAGGATGCCAGGCCGCTCATCGTCCTCATGCATGGCGATTGCAAGGTGTCCACCAAGAACCTGGCGCGGCAGATCGGCGCCAAGTCGGTCGAGCCCTGCAAGCCCGAGGTGGCTAACCGCCACAGCGGCTACCTGGTGGGTGGCACCTCGCCGTTTGGCACGCGCAAGGCCATGCCGGTGTTCATCGAGGAAAGCATTCTTGCGCTGCCGCGCATCGCCATCAACGGCGGGCGGCGTGGTTTTCTGGTGCAGATCGACCCGCAGGCGTGCGTGCAGCTGCTGGGGGCCCGGCCGGTGCATTGCGCGCTGGCAGAATAGGCCGCCCCGGCGCACCGCGCCGTGTTGTTGTCCCCCGAAGGAGCTGATTTGAACGCCGTGTACCCCGTCCTTGCCACTGTGGCTGCCTACCTGCTGGGCTCGCTGTCGTTTGCCGTCATCGTGACGCGCCTCATGGGGCTCAATGACCCGCGCACCTACGGTAGCAAAAACCCCGGTGCCACCAACGTGCTGCGTTCGGGCAGCAAGGCCGCCGCCATCGTCACCCTGCTGCTCGACGCGGTGAAAGGCTGGCTGCCTGTGGTGCTGGTACGCTGGTTTGGCAAGCCCTATGGCCTGGAGGATGGCACGATGGCGCTGGTGGGGCTGGCGGCTTTCCTGGGGCACCTGTGGCCCGTGTTCTTCCGCTTCGAGGGTGGCAAGGGCGTGGCCACCGCATTGGGCGTGCTGCTGGGCATCAGTGGCTGGCTGGGGCTGGCCACCGCGCTCACCTGGCTCATCGTGGCGTTCTTCTTCCGGTATTCGTCGCTGGCCTCGCTGGTGGCTGCGGTGTTTGCACCGGTGTATTACCTGCTGGTCAGCGGCGTGGTCTGGTATGCCGAGACCAGCATTGCGGTGGCCATCGCTGTCATGTCCATGCTGCTGGCCTGGCGCCACAAGGACAACATCCGGCGCCTGATCGAAGGCAAGGAGTCGCGCCTGGGGCGGTCCAAGCCGACCCCGGAATCCAGCCACAAGCCGTAGTAGCGCCCGGCCTGGCGTCCTGCAGACCTGCCGCGGAAGGCTCAGAGTGCGCCGGACGCCGTCACCAGCCCCATCAGGTTCGAGTTGTGCGGAGTGGCCGCATACAGCCCCAGCCGCACCATCGTGCGGTGGTTGAGCTCCATCGTCACGGTAGAGCGGGCCAGGGCCGACTGGATGCGCGGCTTGCCCACCGCAGCGATCTGGTAGATGCCGGGCCGCGCGTGGTGTGCCCCCGTGCGGTCCAGCAGGCTGGCCACGAGGGGCTGGTTGGCCTTTTCACCTCGACGCAGCACGATGGCCGTATCCCCGTTGTCCAGGCGCACAAAGGTGCCCGGCGGGCACAGGCCGACCGAGCGCACCAGCGCGTAGCCCACTTCGTCGCGCTGGTCGACTTCGTGACCGACGATGGCGCGCACGGAGTCGGTGGCGCTGCGGCCGGCGCGCGATTTGCGCGGGCTGATCATGGCGGCGTAACGGTCGATGGTGCCCAGGATGCGGGTCAGCCGGTCCTGTGGTTCCTGGTCGGCCAGCGGCACGTGGTTGGAAATGCTGGCGTGGTGCTGTCCCACCACGTCCAGCCAGAGGTCGTCGGTGATGAACAGGCGTTCGAGCAGGGCCTGGCTTTCCTGGGGGTGGTTGCGGATCGCTTCCTGCTGCGCACTGCTGGGCTTTTCTCGTTGTTCGGCCAGCACGTCCTGCAGCGCCGTCATGGCGATATTCATGGTGAGGGCTGCGCGCACCAGGCTGTCGCGCTCCCGGGCGGGCAATTGCAGCTCCTGCGCCATGATGTGGCACAGGGTGCCACACACCACCGCGTGCGATGCGCTGTAGCCCACCGTGGAGGTGGAGGCCAGCTGGAACATCAGGTACAGCGCGGCATCTATGTCGTGGGTCACCAGGTCCTGCAGCCAGTGGTCGAGCTGGCGCACCTTGGCCGGGAAATCCTGCACCCGAAGCGGCATGGAAAGCACGACGGACAGTGCCGATTCCAGGTCGGACCACAGACCCAGAAGGTCTTCGTACTCGCCATCGTGGCGCGGGTTGCCAGGGGGAAGTCGGGCGGACGACATGGGCGAGGGATCAGTGGCGCTTTTCCAGCACCATCTGATCGTTGGTGCGGGTGATCCGGAACTCGGTGAGAAAGCTGTTGCCCAGCAACACGAAGGGCATGGGCTGGGGCGTGACGATGGCCTCGACGCCGTACACCTCGACATCGCCGATGCGCACCGAATCGAGCGTCATGAGCCAGCCCTCGGTGACGCCGTTGGCGGTGCTCATGCGCACGGGCTGGCCGCTCAGGTACTTGAGTTCCATGCGCTCCGCATCGGGGCGGCCGATGGCCACGGTGGAAGCGCCCGTGTCCACCATGTATTGCATGGTGCTGCCATTGATGGTGCCGCTGTTGACGAAATGCCCCTGGCTGTCGGCCGTCAGGACCACGCGCCGGCCGCTGCTCTTGCTGCCCACGCTCACCGGCGCTTCACCCAGGCGCAGGGTGCGCTGGCTGCCCGCGATCTCCACCAACGCCTCGTCCTTGCCGACGGCGACCACCTTCACGCCCTGGTGGGATTCGCCGGCGCCCACACCCCGGGGCGCACCGTTGTTGACGATGAGCAGGGCCTTGCTGCCCAGAATGCCACCCAGGGCCGCCGTCTGCGCGCGCGCACACAGGGGTGCGAGCAGCAATGCGGCCAGCATCGCCAGGGCAGGGCGGAAAGGGTGCCGGTTCATGGTGCGGTGCAGGCGCCAGAGGTGCATTGCGTACGGTGGGCGCAAAGGGGCGGGCCCGGGATATCAGTCGCGGAAGTTGTCGAAAGACAGCGGCACGTCGTTGATTTCCTTGCGGATCAGCGCCATGGCCGCCTGCAGGTCGTCGCGCTTGGCGCCGGTCACGCGCACCTTGTCCTCCTGGATGGCGGCCTGCACCTTGAGCTTGCTCTCCTTCATGAGCTTTTGCAGTTTCTTGGCCAGCTCGCTTTCGATGCCATTGCGCACCTTGATGACCTGCTTGACCTTGTCGCCGCCCATCTTCTGCACATCGCCCATGTCGAGAAAGCGCACATCCACGTTGCGCTTGGTGAGCTTGTTGCGCAGCACGTCCTCGATCTGGGTGAGCTGGAACTCGGCATCGCCCACCAGGGTGATTTCCTTGTCCTTGATTTCAATGCTGGCCGAGGTGCCCTTGAAATCAAAGCGGGTGGTGATTTCCTTCACGGTGTTTTCCACCGCATTCTTCACTTCAACGAGGTTGGCTTCACAGATGGTGTCAAAAGAGGGCATGGCAGTTCTCGGTCTCTCGGAAACGGGGTGGTCCCGGCGGGCGCGCAGGCCCCCGGTGCGACAATCGGGCCAATGGTAGTCGAGAAAAACGTCCCTTTGCAGCCCTGCAACACCTTTGGCATCGTGGCGCGTGCCCACACCCTGGTTAGGGTGCGCTCCGTGGAAGATTTGCACGCTGTCCTGGCAGATGCACAACTGGCCCCCTTGCCCAAACTGGTTCTGGGCGGTGGCAGCAACATCGTGCTGACCGGGGACGTCAGGCCCGTGGTGCTCAAGATGGAGATCAAGGGCCTGCGCCTGGTGGAAGCAACCGACCGGGCCTGGATCGTCGAGGCCGGCGCGGGCGAGGTCTGGCACGACACGGTGGCCTGGACGCTGGCGCAAGGGTTTGCGGGGCTCGAAAACCTGGCGCTGATCCCCGGCACGGTGGGCGCATCGCCGGTGCAGAACATCGGCGCCTATGGCGTGGAGCTGCAGGACCGGTTTGAGTCGCTGGATGCGGTCGACCTGGCCACCGGCCAGGGTTTCACGCTCGATGCCGCCCAGTGCGCCTTCGGCTACCGGGATTCGGTGTTCAAGCATGCGCCTTCGCCGTCGCCGGCCGAAGGTGGCCTGCCGCGCGGCATGGGCCTGGCCGGCCGCGCTGTCATCACCCATGTGCGCTTTCGCCTGCCCAGGCCCTGGAAACCGGTGCTGGGCTACTTGGACCTGGAGCGCAGGCGCGCCGAGGCGGGTATCGATCAACCCACGGCGCAGCAGATATTTGAATGGGTGTGCGACATCCGCCGCGCCAAGCTGCCCGACCCGGCCGTGGTGGGCAATGCCGGCAGTTTCTTCAAGAACCCCACGGTGACGCCCGAGCAGTGCGCCGACATCATCGCGCGCGACCCCAAGATCGTGCACTACCCCATGCCCGACGGCAGCATCAAGCTGGCGGCCGGCTGGCTGATCGACGCCTGCGGCTGGAAGGGCAAGAGTGTGGGCAAGGCCGGTGTGTACGAAAAGCAGGCGCTGGTGCTGGTCAACCGTGGCCAAGGCGCCGGCAGCGTGACCGGCGGCGAGGTGATGACGCTGGCCCGCGCCATCCAGACCAGCGTGTACGAGCGCTTTGGCATCCGGCTGGAGCCCGAGCCCGTGGTGTGGTGAGTAGATTGGCTCTTGATTGATAGCCAATGACGCAATCTGTCAAAGGGTTTCCAACCGAAATGCCATGAAAAACCGCCCGGGAGCGGTTTTTCATGGCGCGCATTTCAATGCGCCGTGCGGTTATGCCACCAGGCGCTGTAGTCCTTGTCGGTCGCCAGCACCCACAGGGCGAATCCGAGCACAACGATGCCGGAGAGGGTGGCATTGCGTGTCGCGTCCATGAGCGTTCCAAAGCCCAGCACCCAGGGCGAAACGATCATCCACAGCCCCAGCGCGCCCTCGGTCCACTCCTCCCAAGCCCGTGGCACCAGAGTTGCGCCCAGTGCGGCGGCGATCAGCAGCAGGCCGACGACCACGCCGTTGGCCGTAGGCGTCAACTGATCCTGGTAGCGCAGCACCCAAGGCGAAAGCGCAAACCAAGCACCTATCAACGCATTGGCAGGGTCTTGCCAGTGTTTCACTTGCTTCATGGCTGTTCCTCCTGCCGCCGCAAATCAGGTCGGCGGCAGTGGATTGGAGTGCCTGCTGGGACGGGAGGTTCCTTGGTGCGGGGGCAACGGTGTGCTGTGCACGCCCATGAAAAAACCGCCCGACCGGATGGCGGGGCGGTTACTCTGTTTTTGATAGCTTTCCGCGTTGATACAGAAAGCGCCAGAGGTGATTTTTATTTTTTAGGGCTTTCGTCGCTCAGCTGCGGCAGTGGCGAACCCTGGCCCAGCGTCAGCAGGCCCGACTGGGCGTAGGTCATGAGCTTGGCGCGCGTGTCCACGATGTCGAGGTTGCGCATGGTCAGCTGGCCGATGCGGTCGAGCGGCGAGAACGGCGCGTCTTCCACCTTTTCCATCGACAGGCGCTCGGGCGCATAGGTCAGATTGGGCGACTCGGTGTTGAGCAGCGAGTAGTCGTTGCCGCGGCGCAGCTCCAGCGTGACGGTGCCGGTGATGGCGCGCGCCACCCAGCGCTGGGCGGTCTCGCGCAGCATGATGGCCTGGGGATCGAACCAGCGGCCCTGGTAGAGCAGGCGGCCGAGTTTCAGGCCGTTCATGCGGTACTGCTCGATGGTGTCTTCGTTGTGGATGCCGGTCACCAGGCGCTCGTAGGCGATGTGCAGCAGCGCCAGGCCGGGGGCTTCGTAGATGCCGCGGCTCTTGGCTTCGATGATGCGGTTTTCGATCTGGTCGCTCATCCCGAGGCCGTGGCGGCCGCCGATGCGGTTGGCCTCCAGGATCAGTTCGACCGGGTCGGTGTATTCCTTGCCGTTCAGGGCCACGGGCTGGCCTTCGTTGAAGGTGACCGACACTTCCTCGGCCTTCACCACGACGTCGTCCTTCCAGAACGCCACGCCCATGATGGGGTTCACGATCTTGATGCCGCTGTTCAAAAACTCCAGGTCCTTGGCCTCATGAGTGGCGCCCAGCATGTTGCTGTCGGTGCTGTAGGCCTTTTCGGCGCTCATCTTGTAGCCGAAGCCTTCCTTGGTCATGAAGGCCGACATCTCGGCGCGGCCGCCGAGTTCGTCGATGAACTGCTGGTCCAGCCAGGGCTTGTAGATGCGCAGCGAGGGGTTGGTGAGCAGGCCGTAGCGGTAAAAGCGCTCGATGTCGTTGCCCTTGAAGGTGGAGCCGTCGCCCCAGATGTGGACATCGTCCTCCTTCATGGCCGACACCAGCATGGTGCCGGTGACGGCGCGGCCCAGTGGCGTGGTGTTGAAGTAGGTCACGCCGGCGGTGCTGATGTGGAAGGCGCCGGCCTGCAGCGCAGCGATGCCTTCGTGGGCCAGCTGCGTGCGGCAGTCGATCAGGCGAGCCGCCTCGGCGCCGTATTCCATGGCCTTGCGCGGAATGGCGTCGTAGTCGGGCTCGTCGGGCTGGCCCAGGTTGGCCGTGTAGGCGTAGGGCAGGGCGCCCTTGTTCTTCATCCAGCGCAGGGCCGCGCTGGTGTCGAGGCCGCCGGAGAAAGCGATGCCGACCTTCTGGCCGAGGGGCAGGTTCTGGAGGATGGTTGCCATGGAATATTTCTCAAAAATGACAGCTTGTAGCGCTTATTGCATCAGCGCGAGAGGCCCAAAAAAAGCGCTCAAGCAATTCAGCCGAAGTGGCAGATGTAGTGGTAGGCCTCGGTCACGCGGATGTCGAACTTCGAGTTACCGGGCACGCTGAATCGCTCGCCAGCGCCCGACTTCACCCAGGTGTCCGTACCGTCGAGCCTGTATTCGCAGGAGCCGCCCACGCCTTCCATGATCTCGGGCGCACCGGTGTTGAAGGTCAGCGTGGCGGGCAGGATCACGCCCACCGACTTCTTCGTGCCGTCGGGGAACGTGATGCCATGGCTCACGCACTTGCCGTCGAAATACACACTGGCTTGGGTCGTGACGGACACGCCGTCGATTTTTTCGGTGGTCATGGATGCGCGGGTAGAAAGAAGGAAACCCGGGATTTTAGAGCCTGTTCACGATCCCCTGCGAGATCATAGACCGGCGCTGAGGACAGGGGCGGGCATGGACGAGACGCCAGCCTTGCGCGGGGCTGGACGGGCAATAAAAAGAGCCCCGTGCAGGGGCTCTGTTGCCGCAGGGCGCTCGATGCGGCTCAGCGCCAGTAGGGATTGCGGTGGGACGGGTAGTAGGGGCGGCCATAGCCGTACTCGATCACCGTCACGGGCGGGTTCACATAGGTGGGTGGGGCCGGGTAGCTGGGTTGGACCTGGTAGGTGGGTATGACCATGCCCGGCTGCGCATACACGCCCTGCGGCCCGTAGGGATCGGGCGGGGTGGAGTAGAGCTGCCCCTGGTTGCCCGTCAGCGGCTGGACCCTGATGGGGATCCAGCCCCCCGGATCGGTCTGGGTGCGGGTGCTGTACTGGCGCCCGGCATATTCATACACCACGTCATAGCCCACGGTGCGGTTCTCGTAATACGTTTCGGTGGTGCAGCGCTGCACGTTCTGGTACTGGGGCTGGCCGCTGCCTTCGACCTGGTTGCCCAGCACGGCGCCGCCGACGATCCCCAGGGCGGTGGCTGCCGCGCGCCCGCCGCCGCGGCCCACGGCATTGCCGGCCGCACCACCGGCAATCGCGCCCAGCAAGGCGCCCGCGCCCGAGTTGCGCGAGCCGCTGTACACGGTTTCGTTGCCGCATACCTGCTGTGGAACACCCACCTGCTGCAGCACGGGGGTGGCCGACAGCACGCGGCCTTGTTCCTGTGCCGCCGCAGCGGTGGCCACGGCGACCAGGATGGGAAATAGGGCAATCTTTTGCATGGCGAAGCTCCTGACAGTTCGGTACATAACGCACCAGGCCAGGAAAAAGTTGCGGCCAACCGCGTCCATCCGGCGGCTGGGTCGCGTAAATCTGCGTAAAGATCTGTGCGGCGGTTCGACGGTTCAGTCCCCGGACCGTTCTGCCTGCAGCTCCTGCCACCGCCCTGCATCGAAGCCGACCGTGACGGTGGTGTGCCCGCCCTGGCGCCACTCCGCCACCGGGCGCTTGATGGCGCTGGGGTGCGCGAGCATCAGCTGGCTGGCGCTGGCATCGTCGTGCACGGCTGCCTGGGTGCCAGGGTCCAGCTTGCGCCAGGTGGTTCCCTGCCGGTTCACCAGCTTTTGCCAGCCGACGGCGGCCAGCCAGTCGGGCAGGCGTGCCGCCGGAACGCCTTGTTTCTTGAAATCGTGGAAGCTGTATTCCAGTCCCTGCCCGGTGAGCCAGGCGCGCGCCTTCTTGACCGTGTCGCAGTTGGGGATGCCGTACAGAGTGATGTGAGGTGTCTTCATGGCCGCCATCATGCCAAGGGATGAGCTGCATAACTCCTTGCGGTCTGCGATAGCGCGGCCTCGGGCGGTCCACCGCGTTGCTTTTCTTGCCAATAGCCGGGCTATTGGCCGCAAAAAGACGCCTTGTGGCCCATCCCGATCCGCACTACCACCGACGCGCGAGGGTCATGCAGGTCATCCCAGGCTGCGCCCTGGGCGACAATTGGCGCTGTATGCACACCAAAATCCACACCCTGGAAGGCTGGCTCAGCCATTGCGAGCGCCTGCACCCTCAGAACATCGACATGGGCCTGGAGCGGGTCCGTGAAGTGGCCACCCGCATGGACCTGCGTTTTGACTGTCCGGTGATCACCGTGGCCGGCACCAATGGCAAGGGCTCCACCTGCGCCATGCTGGAGGCCGTGGCCCAGCAGGCCGGTTTTCGTGCCGGGGTGTACACCTCGCCGCACCTTGTGCATTTCGAAGAACGCTGCCGGGTGCATGGCGAGGCCGTGAATGCTTCTGATCTGATAGCGCACTTCGAAGCTGTGGAAAGCGCCAGAACCCAAAATGGCAACGATGTTTCGCTGACCTATTTCGAGTTCACCACCCTGGCCATCCTGCGGCTGCTGAGCCACTCGCTGCTGGATGTCGCCATTCTGGAGGTGGGGCTGGGCGGCCGGCTGGACGCCACCAACGTGATCGATGCCGACTGCGCCATCATCACCAGCATCGACATCGACCACACCGAATACCTGGGGCCCGACCGCGAGAGCATCGGCCGGGAAAAGGCCGGCATCATGCGCACGGGGCGCCCGGTGGTGGTGAGCGACCCCATGGCGCCGCAGAGCGTGATCGACCACGCGCGCGAAATCGGCGCCGACCTCTGGCGCTTTGGCCATGATTTCAATTTTTCCGGCGACAAGCAGCAATGGAGCTGGGCCGGGCGCGGGCGCCGTTATGCGGGGCTGGCCTATCCGGCGCTGCGCGGGGCCAACCAGCTGGTCAACGCCTCGGGCGTGCTGGCGGCATTCGAAGCGCTGCGCACACGCCTGCCCGTGACGGCGCAGGCCGTGCGCAACGGGCTGGCGCTGGTCGAGCTGCCCGGCCGTTTCCAGATCGTGCCGGGGCAGCCCACCCTGGTGCTGGATGTGGCCCACAACCCGCATTCGGTGGCGGCGCTCACGGCCAACCTGGATGCCATGGGCTATTTTCCGGCCACGCACGCCGTGTTTGGCGCCATGGCCGACAAGGACCTCGCCCCCATGCTGGCCAAGGTGGGGCCCCTGGTGGACCACTGGTATTTCACCGATCTGCCCACGCCACGCGCGGAGACGGGCGCTGTCCTGCAGCAGAAGTGGAATGCGCTGCAGATGGTGTCCGGCGGGCGGCGGCAGGTAGGCACCAGCGTCCACGCCGATCCCCAGCAGGCCCTGCAGGCGGCCGTGGCCGCAGCAGACCCCGCTGATAGAATCGTGGTCTTCGGCTCGTTTTACACGGTGGGTGGTGTGCTGATCGATGGCATCCCCCGCCTGCACGCCAAACATCTGGACGCTTAAGCTCCGCACGAGTCCCTACTCCATGGCATTTTTCAAGTTTCGTTGGCCCGGTCAGAGTGAGCCGGCTGACAAGCCGGCCAAGCGCTCCCGTTCGGCCCAGGGCGAAAGCATCGAAGTCATGCGCCGGCGCGCACGGCATCGCCTGATTGGCGCTGCGGTGCTGGTTTTGCTCGGCGTCCTGGGGTTTCCCCTGCTGTTTGATACGCAGCCGCGCCCCATTGCGGTGGACATTCCGATTGAAATCCCCGATCGCAACAAGGTGGCGCCACTGGTGGTGCCCGCCGCCAAATCCGATGCGCCCGCAGTGCGGTCCGCTGCCGCGCCATCGCAGCCGGAGCGCAGCGCTGCTGGTGCAGGCCTGGGCGATGGCGAGGAGCTGGTGGCCAGCAGCCGCGCTGTCCAGCCGGCATCGGAGGAGCCTGCGGCGGCAAAGGCCGTTGCCAAACCCGAGGCCAGGCCAAAGCCTGCGGCCGTGCCCGAACCGAAGCCGGAGCCCAAACCCAAGCCCGATCCCAAGCCATCAGCGCCTGAGCACAAGCCGGCAGCGGCCGATGAGTCGGTGCGGGCACGGGCCTTGCTGGAAGGGCGTACCGCACAGCCCGCTGCCAGCGCACAGGCCGAGGACGGCCGGTTCATCGTTCAGGTGGGCGCTTTTGCCGATGCCGACAAGGCCCGCGAGGCGCGCTCCAAACTGGAGCGGGCCGGGCTCAAAACCTATACCCAGGTAGTGGATACCAAGGACGGCAGGCGCGTGCGTGTGCGCGTGGGGCCGCTGGCCAGCCGGGCCGAGGCCGACAAGGCAGCCGGCCGCATCAAGGAACTGGGGTTGACCGCCTCGGTTCTGACGCTGTAGCCGCGGTTGGCTGCGCCATTGCACACCATGGCATCGCTGGACTGGATTTTTGCGGCAATTTTGCTGGCCTCGATGGTGATCGGCGCCTGGCGGGGCCTGGTCTTCGAGGTGTTGTCCGTGGCGGGCTGGGTGGTTTCATTTTTTGTGGCCCAGTGGTTTGCGTCCGACATGGCGTCGGTGCTGCCTCTGGGCGATTCCGATGGAGCACTGCGCTATGCGGCGGGCTTCATCGTGGTCTTTGTCGGTGCGGTGTTTGCCTGCGGCTTTCTGGCCTGGCTGGCCAAGAAGCTGGTGGACGCCATCGGATTGCGTCCCGCGGACCGAACGCTGGGGGCCTTGTTTGGCGTGGTGCGGGGCCTCATCTTGCTATTGGTGGTGGCCGTGGTGGTGGGCTTGACGCCCCTGCAGGAGGCGGCGTGGTGGCAGGAGTCGCACAGCGCACCGGTGCTGGGTGGCTTGCTCAAGAGCCTGAAACCCGCATTGCCGGAAGAATTTGGAAGGCATCTGCCTTCCTGACAGAGTGACAGGGCAGCGGCCACAAGCTGTTGCCAAGCAAATTGACGCGGGGCTGTTCCCGCAAATGGATGGAATCGAACTATGTGTGGAATCGTCGGCGTCGTCAGCACCGCGCCCGTCAACCAGCTGATCTATGACGCCTTGCTGCTGCTGCAGCACCGGGGCCAGGATGCTGCGGGCATCGTGACCCAGCAGGGCCGCAAATTCTTCATGCACAAGGCCAAGGGCATGGTGCGCGATGTGTTTCGCACGCGCAACATGCGGGCCTTGCCGGGCAATGTGGGGCTGGGCCAGGTGCGCTACCCCACGGCGGGCAATGCCTTCAGTGAAGAAGAGGCGCAGCCGTTTTATGTGAACGCACCGTTTGGCATCGTGCTGGTGCACAACGGCAACCTGACCAATGCGCTGTCCCTGCGCAACGAGCTCTTCCAGACCGATCACCGGCATACCAACACCGACAGTGACTCGGAAGTGCTGCTCAACGTGTTTGCCCACGAGCTTGAGCGTGCCACCCGCGGTGTGCCGCTGCAGCCCGAGGATGTTTTTACGGCAGTGCGCGCGGTGCACAAGCGCATCAAGGGCTCGTATGCCGTCATTGCCCTGATTGCGGGCCATGGTTTGCTGGCCTTTCGCGACCCCCATGGCATCCGCCCCCTGGCCATGGGGCGCAGCCAGGATGGCACCGTGATGGTGGGCAGCGAATCGGTGGCACTGGAGGGAACGTCGCACGTCTTCGAGCGCAATATCGACCCGGGCGAAGCCATCTTCATCACGCTCGATGGCCAGGTGCATGCGCGCCAGTGCGCCGAGAATCCGCAGCTCAACCCCTGCATCTTCGAGTTTGTCTATCTGGCACGGCCCGATTCGGTGCTCGATGGCATTTCGGTCTACCAGGCTCGGCTCAATCTTGGCGAGACGCTCGCCAAGCGGGTGATCTCCACCGTGCCGCCGAACGAGATCGATGTGATCATCCCCATCCCCGAGTCGAGCCGCCCCAGCGCAACCCAGCTGGCGCATCTGCTGGGCATTCCGTACCGCGAGGGTTTCGTCAAGAACCGCTACGTGGGTCGCACCTTCATCATGCCGGGGCAGGGCGTGCGCAAGAAGTCCGTGCGCCAGAAGCTCAATGTGATCGGCAGCGAGTTCAAGGGCCGCAACGTGCTGTTGGTGGACGACTCCATCGTGCGCGGCACGACCTCGCGCGAGATCGTGCAGATGGCGCGCGACGCCGGTGCCCGCAAGGTGTATCTGGCCAGCGCTGCGCCGCCGGTGCGTTACCCCAATGTGTACGGTATTGACATGCCCACCAGCAGCGAACTGGTCGCCCATGACCGCACGGTGGAAGAGGTGCGCCAGGCCATTGGCTGCGATGCGCTGATCTACCAGGATGTGGACGGCATGAAACGGGCCGTTGGCGCCCTGAACCCCGCCATTGCCGAGTTTGATGCTTCCTGTTTCGACGGTGTGTATGTCACCGGTGACATCACCGCCGACGATATCGCGCGCCTCAATGACGGCCGGGTGGGCGTGGAGGAGGGGGAAGAAGACACTTCCCGCCTGGCACTGCCCAATGCGCAGCTCGCCTGAGCGCGATGCCGCAGGGGCCGCCATGGGTGGCCTGCTGCTCCCCCGCTTGCCGACCAAGACAATGATACCGGCCCGATGCGGCCGGCCTGAATGCCATGACTGAACAGAATTCTCCCGTGCATGTGCGCACCCGTTTCGCACCATCGCCTACCGGCTTCATTCACCTGGGCAACATCCGCTCGGCGCTCTACCCCTGGGCATTTGCCCGCGCCACGGGCGGCGATTTCATCCTGCGCATCGAAGACACGGACCTGGAGCGTTCCAGCCAGGCTGCGGTGGATGTGATCATCGAAGGCATGGCCTGGCTGGGCCTGGACCACGACGAAGGTCCGTTCTACCAGATGCAACGCATGGACCGCTACAAGGAAGTGCTGGCCCAGCTGCAGGCCACCGGCCATGTATACCCTTGCTACATGAGCGTGGCCGAGCTCGATGCCTTGCGCGAAAAGCAGATGGCCGCCAAGGAAAAGCCCCGCTATGACGGCACCTGGCGTCCGGAGGCGGGCAAGAACCTGCCCCCCGTGCCGGCAGGTGTGCAGCCCGTTTTGCGCTTCAAGAACCCGCAAGGCGGCGTGGTGGCATGGGAAGACAAGGTCAAGGGCCGCATCGAGATCCGCAACGACGAACTGGACGACCTGGTGATTGCCCGCCCGGACGGCACGCCCACCTACAACTTCTGCGTGGTGGTGGACGACATCGACATGGCCATCACCCATGTGATCCGGGGTGACGACCATGTGAACAACACGCCGCGCCAGATCAACATCTTCCGCGCCCTGGGCAAGGAACCGCCGGTCTATGCCCACCTGCCCACCGTGCTCAACGAGCAGGGCGAGAAGATGAGCAAGCGCAACGGCGCCAAGCCCGTCACGCAATACCGCGACGAGGGCTACCTGCCCGATGCCATGGTCAATTACCTGGCACGCCTGGGCTGGAGCCATGGCGATGATGAAATCTTCAGCCGCGAGCAGTTCCTGCAGTGGTTCAACCTCGACCATCTGGGGCGCAGCGCCGCGCAGTTTGATGAAGCCAAGCTGCGCTGGGTGAATGCACAGCACCTGAAAGCCATGGCCGATGACGCACTGGCGGCCCTGGTGGCTCCCCAGCTGGCAAAGCGCGGTATTGCCGCCGCCGATCTGGCCGATGGGCGACTGCCTCGCATCTGCGCGCTGTTCAAGGACCGCTGCGATACCACGGTGGCCCTTGCAGACTGGGCCTTTGTGTTCTATGGTGCCGTGCTGCCCGTGGAGGCAGAGCGCACCCAGCATGTGACCGATGCCATTGCCCCTGCCCTGGATGCGCTGGCCGATGCGTTGTCCGCTTGCGCTTGGAACAAGGCATCCATCAGCGCGGCGTTCAAGCAGGTGCTGGCGGCGCATGGACTCAAGATGCCCCAGCTGGCCATGCCGGCGCGGGTTCTGGTCGTGGGCACGGCCCACACTCCTTCGGTCGATGCCGTGCTGGAACTGGTCGGACGCGAAAAAGTTGTAGCGCGTTTGCGAAACCGCTAAAAATCTGTCTATAATTCAAGGCTCAGATGATGACAACGATTGCAATGTGATCGCTGCCATCGAAGTGGGGGTATAGCTCAGCTGGGAGAGCGCTTGCATGGCATGCAAGAGGTCATCGGTTCGATCCCGTTTACCTCCACCAAAATTTGTCGGTTGTTGT